>SXJQ01000281.1 GCA_005779345.1 Actinomycetota bacterium | reverse complement strand
GTCTTCGACGGATTCCATCATCTCGGCGAGGAGTGTCTTGTCGGCGTCGCGTACGGGAGCGAAGGTCACGCCGCAGTTGCCCATCACGACCGAGGTCACGCCGTGCCAGCAGCTCGACGTCCCGAGCCGGTCCCAACCGAGTTGCGCGTCGAGGTGCGTGTGGAGGTCGACGAATCCCGGGGTCACGATCGCGCCGTCGGCGTCGATCTCGCGACGGCCTGCTTCGGCGACGGCGCCGATACTCGTGATGCGGCCGGCATCGATCGCGACGTCGGCGTTGCGCTCGGGCGCACCGGTGCCGTCGATGACGCGGCCGCCGCGGATGACGAGATCGTGTGTCATCGCGCCGACGCTAATCGTCCTTCTGCGCGACCGCATTTGCCGTGACGTTCACCTTCGGCACGTACTCGATGTCGACCACGACCGCCTCACCGCGGATCTGGTCGCGGAGGTTCGCGATGCACGTCGTGCACGGTCCGGCGAAACGCGCGGTGCCGACCTCGCCACAGCGCGGGCAGACGACCTCGATCGGCGGGTACTGATCGGGGTGGTAGCTGTCCATCACGGGCCGCATCACGGGTCCTCCTCGGGGCGCGATCTCGAGCAAGCGGGACGCGACTCTCGCGCATCGGCGGAGAAGCAAGCGGGATCGTCACATGTCACTCGCCCCGACCGGGGCTTTCGCCCGCACGACCCCCTCGTTACGCTCGCCTCCCATGGGAACCGGGCGGGTCCGGGGTCGGCGACGCGAGACGGCCGCAGCGGCGGCCCGAGCAGCGGCCCGAGGGATCGTCCTGGGAGTCGCTTGGGGGGTCGTGGTGGGCGGGGCGCACGGCGCCTCGCCCACCCAAGGGGCCGGGGTCGGCCTGGCGCTGTGGGGTCCGCTGGTCCTCGTGTCGGTGCGGGGACCGTACGCAGCGCACTTCGAGACCGTCGCCGACTGACGCGCCGCCGCGGTACCGGGCCAGACTGGGGCATGGTCGGCCGCTGTCGCCGCGCGTTCGGGGTCCTGGTCGTGTCCTCGGTCTTCTGTTCCGCGGGCCTCGGTACGGCAGGATTCGCGATGCGGGCCGACGCCGCGACGCTCCCCGCTCCGCTGCGCCCGGCGGCGGCGTACGCAGCGCGCGTCCACCCGATCGACGCGGGGATCGCGGCGCGCATCGTCGGTCGGTCGTGGCGACCCGGGTGCCCGGTCGCGCTCGCCGACCTGCGCTACGTGACGGTCCGCTATTGGGGCTTCGACGGACGTGTCCACCTCGGCGAACTCGTCGTGCACGTGACCGCGGCCGGACCGGTCGTCACCGCGTTCCGACGCCTGTTCGACGCGCGCTTCCCGATCGCCCGGATGGTGCTGGTCGACGTCTACGACGCCGACGACGATCGTTCGACACGGGCCAACAACACCTCGGCGTTCAACTGCCGGCCGGTCACCGGCGGCTCACGTTGGTCGCGCCACGCCTACGGCCTCGCGATCGACATCAACCCGGTGCAGAACCCGTACGTGTACGCCGACGGCCATGTGCTCGACCCGGCCGCCGCGAAGTACCGGGATCGCTCGCGGCGCGATCCGGGAATGATCCATACCGGCGATGTCGTGGTCCGTGCATTCGCCGCGATCGGCTGGCGCTGGGGCGGCGACTTCCGCACGACGAAGGACTACCAGCACTTCGACCGCCCCTGACCCGCAGCCGTAGGTGTCAGGGTGACATCAGCGCGGTGGGGACCGAGAGACCCAGCGGCTCGTGCCGCAGCGTCGTGATGCGTCGACCCGACTGCACGGCGTCGCGTATCGCGCCGAGCGAAGTGCCGAGCAGCGCAGCGCTGGTCTCGAGGTCGGTCGCGGTGAACGCGAGCCCCCAGAACGTCGCGGGGCGCGCCCGTTCGTCGTCGCCCTCGGGCGGCGCCGGCGGTCCGACGATCTCGAGTACGACCTCGCCCGCGCGCAGGAACACCTGACGCAACGGCGCCGCCGCGCTCCCCCCGATGCGCTCGCGCCGCGGCACGCACCCGAGTGCGACGAACGCGCCGACCGTACGGTCGATGTCGGGGGTGGCGATCACCACGTGGTCGAGCAACGTCACGGTGTTCGCGTGCGACCCGCCGGCGACCGGCGCGGCCGGGGCGTCGGGGGCGGCGTGCGGGTCGACCACGGTCGTCGGCAGACCGTCGAGCGAGTCGCTGTCGTCGACGCCGCTGATCGTCCATCGGCGGATCCCGCGCTCGCCGAGCGCGCCGACCAACCGGATCCGCACCGACCCGACCTGCGCTGTGCCGTCGGCCGCCACCGTGAAGCCGGCGGCGCGCCACGCGTCGGCGTCGTCGCCGATCTCGAGCTCCAGGATCCGCAACGCGCTCACGACACGAGCCTCGCGTAGTCGTCGAGTTGGGCGAGCACGATGCCCTCGTCGCCACCGTGCACCCGCAGGACGATCTCGGTGATGCCGATCGATTCGTAGTAGTCGAGCTTGCCGGGGTCGGGCAGCGTACCGAACGGCACGATCCGCAGCGCGTCGAAGTCGCGCCCGGCCGCTTCGCACGCTCGCCGGAGGTCGGGCAACGCCTTGCGCACCCCCGCGCCACCGATCGGGAACCAGCCATCGGCGTATTCGGCGACGTGCGCGAACAACTTCGGGCCGGCGGCACCACCGATCAGGACGGGAGGGCGCCCGGGCCCCGAGGGTTTCGGCCACGACCAGCTCGGCGCGAGCTCGACATGGTCGCCGTGGTACTCGGCGACGTCGTCGGTCCACAGCCGCCGCATCGTGAGCATTCGCTCGCGTACGACGTCGCGCCGCTCGCCCATCCCCACTCCGTGGTGCGCGAGCTCGTCCTCGTTCCAACCGAACCCGATGCCGAGCACGAACCGTCCCTCGGCGACGAGGTCGAGGGTCGCGATCGCCTTCGCGGTCACGATCGGATCGCGTTGGGCCGGCAACAAGATGCCGGTGCCCAGCTCCACCAGCGAGGTCACGGCCGCCATCGCGCTCAGCGCCACGAGCGGGTCGAGCGTCCGCTTGTACTCCTCGGCGAGTTCGGCGTCGCCCGTCGGTGGCTTCGTCCGTCGACTCGTCGGGATGTGGGTGTGCTCGGGGAGGTAGATCGAATGCAGTCCGCGTTCCTCGACCGCACGGGCGAACGCGATCGGCCCCATGGTGCGATCGGTCGCGAACATCGTGACGCCGTAGTGCACGAGTCCCCCCTTGCGGCCACGGTCGTGCGAGGTCGGTACGTTATCCGACATGTCCCTCTGCGAAGGCCGCGTCGTCATCGTCACCGGAGCCGGGCGCGGGATCGGACGCGAGCACGCGCTCGAGTTCGCCCGCCAGGGTGCCCGGGTCGTCGTCAACGATCTCGGCGTGACGCTCGCAGGCGAAGACTCCGGCGACGGTCCCGGCGACGAGGTCGCGGCCGAGATCCGCGCGTCGGGCGGCGAGGCGATCGCCCACAAGAGCGACGTCGCCGATTTCGCGCAGGCGGGCGCGCTCGTGCAGTGTGCGATCGAGACGTTCGGTGGTCTCGACGTCGTCGTGAACAACGCCGGATTCGTTCGCGATCGCATGTTCTTCACGACGAGTGAGGAAGAGTGGGATGCCGTCATCCGCGTGCACCTGAAGGGACACTTCGCGGCGACCCGCCATGCGTGCGACTACTGGCGCGCGCAGCACAAGGCCGGCGCTCACGTCGACGCGCGCATCATCAACACGAGTTCGGGAGCCGGGCTCCTCGGGAGCGTCGGCCAGAGTGCGTACTCGGCGGCCAAGGGTGGAATCGCCGCGCTCACGCTGGTGCAGTCAGCCGAGTTGCGCCGCTACGGCGTGACCGCGAACGCGATTGCCCCGTCGGCCCGAACCCGTATGACCGAGACGGTGTTCGCCGATCAGATGGCGGCGCCCGACGGCGGGTTCGACGCGAACGATCCCGGCAACATCGCGCCGCTCGTCGTCTGGCTCGGTTCCACCGACAGCAGCGACGTCACCGGGCGCATGTTCGAGGTCGAGGGCGGCATGATCTCGGTCGCGACCGGCTGGCAGCACGGCGCGCCGGTCGACAGGGGTGCCCGCTGGGAACCGTCCGAGCTCGGCACCGTCGTGCGGGGCCTCCTCGCGAGCGGACCGGTGCCCGCACCCGTCTACGGCGCCTGAGCGCACGACCGGCGCACGGCGCCGCGACCTCGCAACGGTTCGGGCGAGCAACCGTGGTGCCAACCTGACGGCGTGCCCCGGGGCGACGATCCCTTCGACGACCAGATCCTCGAACCGCTCGATCTGGTCGACGACGGCCGCTTCGCGTTCGCCGAACCGACGGCCCGCGGCGGCCGACCTTCGGCTTCCGACGCGGAAGACGACGCGACCCGATCGGCCGCCGCGACCCTGCCTCGGTATCGACGCGCCACGGTCATCGTCGCGATCGTCGTCGCGATCGCGGCCATCGCAGCCACGGTGGCTGCGATCGCCCAGTCCGATCCCGGCCCTCCTGCTGGATCGGCGGCGAGGGAGTCCGGCCTCACGTCGACCACCCGCGCGCGGACGACGACCGCGGTCGTCGACGACGCTCGTCCGCCGACCGAGGTCGGCATCTTCGGTGCCGGAGTCCAGACCCGCGGGACCGCGATCGTCGGCGGCACGCACGGCCTGCGTACCGTCGATCTCGCGACCGGGGCCGTCGCGACCGACCCCGCCGCCACGGGTTCGATCGGGGTCGTGGCCGCGACCGCCGACACCGTGTTCGTGCTCCGTCAGGCCACCATCGCGGTGCGCGACGGCGCACGGGGACCGTTCGTCGACCTCGACGCGCCGACCGTCGTGATCGGGTCGAACGGCGACTACTGGCTCGACGTGGCCGGCGATGGCCGGCAACTCACGCGCCGGAGCGATCGTGCAACGGTCGACACCGACGGTCTCAAGGTCGTCGGCGCCACCCGCGACCATCTCGTCGGCGTGCGTTCGGCCGACGACGCCGTCGTCGCCCAGGACCTCGCGACCGGGCGCCGCACTCCGCTCGGACCGAGCGGCACCCACGTGCTCGCCGTGGGCAGCACCCGCGTCGCGCTGGCGTCAGACCGTTGCGCGGGCACCTGCACGGTCACGGTCGTCGACCTCGTGCGTGACGAACGCATCGACTGGATCACGCTCAGCGGCGGCGCGTCGAAGAGCATCGCGTTCTCGCCCGACGACGAACGGCTCGCGATCTCGACCTACGACGTCGCCGGAACGCTCACGATGATCGACCTCCGGACGGGGACGCGGGTCGCCGGCGCGCTCCCCGCCGGACGCTTCCGGTTCAGCGCATCGGTCCAGCGGCAACCTCGAGCCGCCGAGATCGCGTGGACCCCGGATTCGCAGGGCTTCGTGCTCGCCTCGACAGCCGGCCTCGCGCACTTGGCGTTCGGTGCGACCCACGTGACGCCCGCCGTGGCGCACTTCGTCAGCGCGCGTTCCGTCGCCATCCTCGGGCCGCCAACCACCAACGCCACGCCGCGCCCCCTCGCCCGCGAACGCGCACCCGCGCCGGTGGTCCCCGGCGCGATCGGCACACTCGTCGGGATCGACTCCGATGGCACCCAGTTCGTCGCGGTGGATCTCGTCACCGGCGCGACCCGGACGGTCGCGCTCGAGTTCGCGCGCACCGACGGCACCGACGCCACCGGCGCCACGGCGGGCGCGATCGCCTACGCGCCGACGTTCACCCGCGTCGGCGAAGGTTGGCTCGTCACGTCCGGCGGATTCGGCTGGTACGTCGGCGACGGCGCGGTCGACGCCCAACTGCTCGGTCCGCTGTCGGCCGCGCACCCTGCGCCCCGCGGCGGTGCGTGGACGTTCTTGCAGGTCCAGGGGCGGCCCGGCGTCGAGGTCCGCAGGTTCGAAGGCGGTCGGCTCGGCTCGGTGTTGGCCACGGTGCACGGCGCGTTCGGGACGGTCGCCGACCCGGGGATCCTGGTCACGATCCAGACGGATCCGACGGTCGCGCCGCGCCTGGTGGCGTTCGATCCCGAGACCGGCATCACGACCGAGGTCGCTGCCGCGGTGAACCCGCAGACGCTCGGCCTCGCCGCGGCAGGAACCACGGTGGTGATCTCCGATTTCGAGGCGGGCGTCTCCGCGATCGTCGACACGCGTACCGGTGCGCGCACCGCGCCGCCCCAGGGCCTCGCGATACAGGGTGTCGCCGCGATCTCCGCGTCGGGCCGCCGCCTCGTCGCGTACACCGACCGCGGCCTCGTCCGGGTCGACCTGGATGCGGTGACCGTCGATCGACTGCCGGGCGACACCTCCGACGGCGCCGTCGCGATCGCGGACGACGGGTTGGTGGTCGTGGCGATCTATGGCGGTGGCTCCGCGCCCGTGGCGATCGTGCTCCCCGACGCGTCGACGTCGGTCGTCATCTCCGGAATCCCGGCACTCGGAGCGATCGCGCTCGGTCGCACCGCTCCAGGCTGATCAGAGCGACCGATATACCGCGCGCGCCAAAGCCTCGGCGCGCCGGTCGGCGGGGTCGAAGCTCATCGTGTTCATCGCGTAGGCAACGGCGATCCCCGCGTCGGGATCGGCCCAGCTCGCCGACCCACCGGCGCCGCCATGGCCGAACGATCGCGGACCGACCGGCGTCGGCAGCGCGGGCGGGAGCATGAATCCGAGCCCGAACGCGGTGTCGATGAGGATCACGCGGTCGGGGCCGTGCGATCGCACCCGCGTCGCGCGCTCGACCGTGGCGGGCGAGAGGATGCGGCGACCGTCGACGCCGTCGCCGATGAGGTGCGCGTAGAGGCGGGCGACGGCGCGCGCGTTGCCGACACCGTTGCTGCTCGGCAGCTCGATGGCGCGGAGCTCACGTGTGTTCCACATCTCGTCGTAGCGGAAGTGACCCGATGGTCCGCTGAGCACCGAGGTCAGCAGGAGGTCGTCGGGAAGACCGGCGATCGCCTCGTGGTAGGCAGCCGACGGTGTCACGAGTGGGGCGACCCGCGGCTCGTGCACGGCCCGGAGCCCGATGTGGAAGTCGATGCCCACCGGGTCCGCGATTTCCGTCGCGAAGAACTCGCCGAGTGTTCGTCCGGTGACCCGGCGGACGAGTTCGCCGACGATCCAGCCGAAACTACGCATGTGGTAACCGTGCGCGGTACCCGGCTCCCAGACCGGCTCCTGCGCAGCAATCGCCGCGATCACCGGGTCCCACCCGAGCGCCTCGGCGCGCGTCAACGGGCGATCGATGCGCGGGAGTCCGGCACGGTGCGCGAGTGCGTCGCCGATCGTGATCCGTTCCTTGCCGGCCGCCGCGAACTCGGGCCACACCGTCGCGACCGGCGCGTCGGGATCGAGGAGTCCGCGCTCGACGAGCAGGTTCGCGACGATTGCCGACACACCCTTGGTCATCGAGAACACCGTGACGATCGTGTCGCGCTCCCACGCGACACGCGAGGTCGCGTCGGCAATGCCGCCCCAGAGGTCGACGACCGGTCGACCGTCGCGATACACGCACACCGACGCGCCGAGATCGCCGCGCCGTTCGAAGTTCGCGACGAACGCATCGCGGACGGGCTCGAAGCCCGGTTCGACGAACCCCTCGGGCGCCATCACGGTCGGGGCGCGTTGCGAATCCGTTCGGGCACCGGGCGCAGGTCGCTCACGACGTGCAGCCACGAGAGCACCGTGAGCACGTAGAACGTCGTGTCGATCTGCCACCAGCGGAAGCCCTGACGGGCGCTCGATTGGTAGTAGTGGTGGTTGTTGTGCCATCCCTCGCCACCCGTGGCGAGCGCGACGAACCAGTTGTTGCGGCTCGTATCGGTCGTCGCGTAGCGGCGCCGTCCGACCAGGTGCGCGACCGAGTTGACCATGAACGTCGCGTGCCACAGCACGACGGTCGAGGCGAAGTAGCCGATGACCAGACCGCTCCACCCACCGAGCAGGAAGCTGGCGATCCCGAGCGACCAGGGCCCGATCCAGTCGTGGCGGTTCAAGAATCGCAGTTCGGGGTACTTCGCGAAGTCGCGAATCGCGTCGTCGTCGGTCGCGCCGAATGCGGGACAGATGACCCACCCGACATGGCTCCAGAACACACCGTGCTTGGGCGAGTGGATGTCGTCGTCGGTGTCGGAGGCGCGGTGGTGCCGCCGATGATGGGCCGCCCACCAGAGCGGACCCTTCTGGGTCGCGCACACACCACCGAATGCGAGCACGAACTGGAACGCGCGACTCGTCTTGAACGCGCGATGGGCGAAGTACCGGTGGTACCCGGCAGTGATGCAGAACATGCGAACGGCGTACGACATCACGCCGATGAGCACGGCCCGCCCGGTGACGCCGGTGAACACCGCGAGGAACGGAACCAGATGAAAGGCGAGGAACGGGATCGACGTGGACCAGGCGATCGGGTACGGCGGACCCGAGGGTTGCGGGGTCGACGGGGGGTGCGTGAGGTCGGTGACGGCGGTCATCGAAATCACCCTACCGAACGGTCGGTAGGGAGTCGGATCAGGCTCGCGACCCCACTGCCCGTGCGGAAATCCGCAGACGAAAGCTCCCGCGGGGGCGACGCTCACCGATGGCGGGGATCGACAGCGTCGGGATCGATGCCGTACCGCTCGATCGCGGCGCGCACGACCTCGGGGTCGAGGTGCGGGAGCGCGCTCAACGTCGCGACCACCACGTGCTCGGCGTCGACCTCGAAGTGGCGCCGCAGCGCGCTCCGGACATCGGAGAACCCGAAGCCGTCGGTACCGAGCGGAACGAACCGCTGTGGCACGAACCGGCCGATCTGGTCGACGACCGCCTTCATCCAGTCCGAGCAGGCGACCACCGGCCCCTCGGCGCCACCGAGTTGCTCGGTGACGAACGGCGTGCGCGGCACCGCCGTGGGGTGGAGTCGATTCCATCGCTCGCACTCGAGCGCGTCCTCGCGCAGCGCCTTGTAGCTCGTCGCGCTCCAGACGTCGGCGCCGACATCCCAGTCGGCGGCGAGCATCTCCTGCGCGCGCAGCACCTCGCCGAGCAACGCGCCGCTACCGAGGAGTTGCGCCCGGTGCGTCGCCTCGGGCGCGGCGGCGCGGTATCGGTACAGACCACGCACGAGCGCGGCCTCGTCGACATCGGCCGGCATCGCCGGCTGCGGCGAGTTCTCGTTGTAGAGGGTGACGTAATAGAAGCAGTCCTCGGGCTCGGGCCCGTACATGCGGCGGATCCCGTCGCGCACGATGATGCCGACCTCGTACGCGAACGCGGGGTCGTAGGCACGACAGTTCGGCACCGTCGACGCGACGAGCAGCGAGTGACCGTCGCAGTGTTGCAGCCCCTCGCCCGCCAACGTCGTCCGGCCCGCGGTCGCGCCCATCAAGAAGCCCTTGCCGCGCGAGTCGCCGAACGACCAGATCAGATCACCGACCCGCTGGAACCCGAACATCGAATAGAACACGAAGAACGGGATCATCGGCTGACCCCACGTCGCATGCGCTGTGCCTGCGGCGGTGAAACTCGCCATCGCACCGGCCTCGGTGATGCCCTCCTCGAGGATCTGGCCGTCGCTCGCTTCGCGGTACGACAGCAGGAGTCCGGCGTCGACGGGCTCGTACTTCTGCCCGTGCGGCGCGTAGATCTTGACGTCGTTGAACAGCGGGTCCATGCCGAACGTCCGACCCTCGTCGGAGATGATCGGCACGACGCGATGCCCGAACTCGGCGTCGGCGAGGAGTTGCTTCAACAGCCGCGTGAACGCCATCGTCGTCGACACCGATTGCTGACCGCTCCCCGACACGAGCTGCTCGATCAGCTCGACGCGCGGGAAGATCACCGTCTTCGATCGCTCGACGCGCTCGGGGAGATACCCATCGAGGCGGCGTCGACGTTCCATGAGGTACTCGTACTCGGGCGAGCGGTAGCCGGGATGGAAGTACGGCGCGACGTCGGCTTCGAGCTGCGCGTCGGAGATGTCGAGTCGCAACCGATCGCGGAACGTCTTGAGTTCCGGCGTACTCATCTTCTTGATCTGATGGGTCGCGTTGCGCGCCTCGAAGTCGTCGCCGAGCGTCCAGCCCTTCACGGTCTTGGCGAGGATGACGCTCGGCGCGCCCTCGTGCTCGACGGCCGTCTTGTACGCGGCGTAGAGCTTGCGGTAGTCGTGCCCGCCGCGGGGCAGGCGCTCGATCTGCTCGTCGCTCAGATGCTCGACGAGCCGGCCGAGCCTCGGATCCGGGCCGAAGAACCGTTCGCGGATGTAGCTCCCCGACTCGACGACGTACTTCTGAAACTCACCGTCGACGGTCGAGTTCATCTTGTCGAGTAGCACGCCGTCGAGATCGCGCGCGAGGAGATCGTCCCAGTCGCGGCCCCAGATCACCTTGAGCGCGTTCCACCCCGAGCCGCGGAACAGTGCCTCGAACTCCTGGATCACCTTGCTGTTGCCGCGCACCGGACCGTCGAG
>SXJQ01000280.1 GCA_005779345.1 Actinomycetota bacterium | reverse complement strand
GAGCACCGCGTCGTAGCGGCGCGGCGCGCGGCGGAACATCAAGGCGGTCCCGATGTCGTGCAGCAGGCCCGCCGAGAACGCGTCGTTGCTCTGGTACCCGAGCCGACGCGCAACGACCGATGATGCCGCCGCGGTCGTGACCGAGTGGGGCCAGAAGTCGTCGGGGACCGATCGACCCTTCTCGCTGAACAGGTCGAACGCGGCCGTCGTGGCGAGGGCCCGCACCGTGGCGAGCCCCAGGACGGTCACGGCACGCCACGCACTCGCGACCTTGCCCGACAGTCCGTAGAACGCGGTGTTCGCGAGCCTGATGACCTGGGTCGACAAGGCGGGGTCCGACTCGATGAGACGGCCGAGGTCGGCCGCGGAAGTACGCGGGTCCTCGAGCATCCACAGGAGTCGCATCGCCGCGCCCGGCTGCACGGGCAGCTGGGTGATCTCGGCGACCAGATCGTTCGTTTCGGCAGTTGCCATGTGGCTCTCCCCGAGGCGCAGTGCCTTCTCTATCGGCGGGTCGGGCGCCCCGCTGAGCGTCGTTTCCGCAAACCTCCGTCTCCGGAGGCACCGTCTCCGGAGGCACCGGCCCCGGCGGCATCGGCCCCGATGCCCTCGGCCACCGATGCCTCGAACTCGCCGCCGGCCTCGAGCCGGCACAGGAGACCTTCGGTGCGCTCACCCGGGCGGGCGGTCACCACGACGACCCGGCAGTCCGGTTCGTAGGCCTCGCCCGACACCATGACCCGCCCGCCGATGGCGTCGCGCACCCGTTGGGCGACCAGATCGGGCGACCGGTCGCCATGGCGGGCTCGACCCACGACGACGAACCGCGCGCCCGACCAGCGGGCGAGCAGGTCGCGGGCACGGAGCGCCCGCCGCAGCCGTTCCGCAATCGACCGCACGACCACGTCGCCGGCGCCGTACCCGAGCCGCGTGTTGACCGCAGCGAGCCCTTCGATCTCCACGAGCAGGGCCACCGCGCCCTCGCGAGGCTCGTCGCCGAGCGCGCGCAGCAGGCCGCCGCGGTGCAAGAGGCCGGTGAGGGGATCGCGGGCGTCGGCGTCGACGGCGACGCGCGCCGTGCGAGCCGCGGCGATGGCGACTGCGATGAGCCGCACCGCCTCGTCGCACTGGAGCCGCTCCTCCGCGCTGAGGAACCGCTTCTCCCCAGCGATGACCACGAGGCGCGCGACATCGGTCGACGACTCGTCGGTGACCGTCGTCCACCATCCGAAGCCGAGAGCATGGCGCTCGACCACCTCGGCCAGCACGCCGCTGAGCGGCTCGAGCGTGCCGGGCTCGGGTTCGGCCTCGCCGAGCGGGATCGACGCGGCGGCTTGCGCGAATGCGGCGGTGGCGCTGGGTGCGGCGGCGAGCTCGAGGTTCGCGCCCCGGCGGGCGAGGACGACCACCGACGCGTCGGGGGCCACGGCTTCGACCATGCGCGCCACCGCGTCGAGCGCCGTCGCGACCGGTGCCTCCGTCGCGATCTGGTCGAGTACCTCACGCTGCGCCGTCACGATCGCTTGCAGGCGCCGGGCCTCGGTGACATCGATCGCCGCGAGTTCGATGCGAGCGTCGGTCGCGTGCCTGACCTCGAACTCGAGCGTGCGCAGCCGCCCGGCACCGTCGCGCATCCGCAGATCGAGGCACGCACCGATCGTGGGGGGCGTCGCCAGGAGTTGCAGCACGCGTTCACGATCCGTCGGGACCACCGCGTCGAACAGGGCCGACGCGGCACCGAGCAACGGGCGCGCGACATCGGATCGGCCGACGATCGTGCCGTCGCGGCCGATCGCGCACCACACCGAATGGTGGAGCGTCTCCGGCGCGCCGGTGCCGTGTTGGTCGTCGCTGTCCACGTCGCCCTGAGCCTCCGCCGTCGGTTTTGACACCATCGGATTCCGACACCATCGGCGGGCGGCCGGTGATGACCTTCCCTCGTCGGCGGAAGCGGACCCCGCTGAAGGACGATCAGATGGATTCGACGTGGCGACGGCTGCGCTCGGCGAAGCCCACGAGGCCGCCGGGGCCGTCGACACCCGTCGCCTGGAGGATCCCCACGAAGACGATGGTCGCCGCCGCCCCCGCGACGAACCAGGGTGCCGCTGCCGACACGGCCACCGCGGTGATGGCGCTCGCGAGGCCCGCAGCCCCGACGCGCAGCAGCGAGGCTCCCGGCAGCGGGAACACCGGGAGGCCGCGCAGTGCGGTCGCGAGCACCGCGAGCACGACGATCTCGGTGATGATCGTCGCGACGGCAGCGCCCATCGCCCCGTGCTCGGGGACGAGCACGACGTTGAGCGCGATGTTGACGAGCAGTCCGGCCGACGTCGCGATCGGATACCGCGCTCGCCGTTCGGTCGCGACGAGCGTGACGAACACGAGTTGGGTCGCGAAGTTGAGCGCCTGACCGATCACCAGCCAACGCGCCGGGCCCGCCGCGCCGGCCAGGTCGTCGGGGAAGAACGCCTCGATCACCGGGCGGGCGAGCACGGCGAACACCGGGACCGCGAACGCGACCACGATGCTCACGATGACCACGGCCTGGCGGAAGGTGGCGAGGAACCCATCGGTTCCGCGCGTGCGCACGAGCATCGGCAACACCGCGGCGAGCAGGGCCGGTGCCACGAACGCGAGCAGATCGGAGAACTTGTACCCGACCTGGTAGATCGCGACCTCTTCGCGGCTCTCCACCCTCGGGAGCAGCCAGGTGAGCATCACGATGTCGAGGCGGAAGTAGAGGTTGCCGATGAACGTGCCGAGGGCCAACGGCGCCGCGGCACGGAACCAACGCCGCCACCGTTCGACGTCGACGCGCGGTCGCGGTCGCACGACACCGCGCAACAACACCATGAGGACCACGAGCGTCACGGCGTCGTTGACGACGGCCGGGATCACGAACCGCAGCAACGAACCGCGGTCTGCGATCGCGAGCCCGAGGATGATCGCGAACTGCACGACCTGTCCCGCTACCAACGCGATCGCGACCGACCGCAGCCACAGCTTCGCCTGGCAGATCGAGATCAGCGACCACAACCCCGACGCGATGAAGTACGACATCCCGCCGAGCGCGACGGCTTGCACCTCGATGCTGCTGTACGGCCCGACGATCACGATCGCCAGCGCCAGCACGTAGACGATCGTGCTGAGGCCGACCCGGAACACGAAGAAGCGGCCCGCGAGTTCGTCGAGATCGTCCCATTCGTCGATCTCGGCGATGACGACCCGGGTGGTCTCGAAGTCGGCGACCATGCCGAGGATCCCGAGCAGCGCGAACACGAAGGCGAACGAACCGAACGCTGCCGCGTCGGGCCGCGCGTGCGAGATCAGGACGGTGCCCGACCAGCCCAGCGCCGCGACGATCGCTCGCGCACCGAGCATGGTGCCCGTCCCCGTGAGGAGCGACGACGACGAACGCGGCCCGCGCGACCGCGATCCACGCGGGGCGGGATCCTGCTCCGGGGTCGGATCGGGTGCGGCGCGGTCGCTGATGGGGCCCTCCGGCCGGGCAGAATGAGCGGGGTCGGCGACCGGCAATGCTAGGGGTCGTCGCTCGTCACGGGATCGAGGGGAACCGGGTGCGTCCGACTGCCGAGGAGCGTGAGGAGCGAGCGGCGACGCCCGCGCCCGTCGAGTCCCGGGTCCGCGTGGCCATCGTCACCTGGAACGCGGCCGCGTTCATCGCCGACGCCCTGACGGCGCTCCCCGACGCGCTCGCCGCGTGGGCACCCGCGACCGAGATCGTCGTCGTCGACAACGCGTCGGTCGACGACACGGTCGCGCGCTGTCGCTCCCTCGGCGTCACGGTCATCGCCAACGCCGACAACGTCGGGTACGCACGTGCGGTCAATCAGGCCTTCGCGGGCTCCGACGCCGAGTTCCTCGTCGCGCTGAACCCCGACGCCCGACCCGCGCCCGGTTCGATCGCCGCATTGCTCGATCGTCTTGCCGCCGATCCTTCGATCGGTCTCATCGCCCCGCGCCTGATCGGCGACGACGGCCGACTGCAACACAGCGCGCACCGGTTCCCATCGCTCGCACTCGCGGCGATCACCGGCTTCGTCCCCATGCGGTTGCGTCGCGGCGCGCTCGGCGACCGGTGGCTGCTCGAAGGGTTCGCGCAGGAACGGCATCATCGCGTCGGCGATATCGACTGGGCGATCGGTGCGCTGCACGTGATCCGTGCCGACGCAGTCGGTCGTGCGCCCTACCGCGAGCGGTGGTTCATGTACATCGAGGATCTCGACCTCTGCGATCGCATCCACCGGGCAGGGTTACGGGTCGTGTTGGCGGGCGATGTCGAGGTCGCGCACATCGGAAACGCGTCGGGCAAGACCGCCTTCGGCAATCGCCGCGAGACCCGTTGGCTCGACGCGATGTACGACTGGTACGCGCTGACGCGCGGGTCGGCCCGCGCACGGTTGTGGGGTCTGGTCAACTCGGCCGGGCTGTTCACGAAGCTCGCGGTGCTCCGCGCGCTCCAGGCGCTCCATCGCGCCGATGCCGCGGTCGAGGCGAAGGCCCAGAGCCGGCGCAGGCTCGCGTACTACCACCTCCGCAAGTTCCGCCGCGGGCCGCGGCTCCCCGAGGCCAGCCAGCGCCCGCCGGCCTCGCCGGTCCCGCGCCGGATCCTCGCCGTCAACGCAGGGGGACTCTTCTCGGGCGCCGAACGTGCGCTCCTCCGGGTGCTCGCCACGGCGCGCACCGCCGGCTGGGACGTCCGCGTCGCGGCGAGCGACGGTCCGCTGATCGCGGCGGCCGCCGCGGCGGGGATCGACACGGTCGCGATCTCGGACCTGCGCCTGCCGGCGGGGCCGCGTCCGCTCGCAGCGATCCGGCTCCTCGGGCGCACCGTCCGCGGTGCACGTGAGGTCGCACGACTCCGGCGCGACGACGAGATCGTCGTGATCAACAGCCTCAACGCGCTCGCGATCACCCGGGGGCTCCCGCCCGAGGTCCCCGTGGTCTTCTTCGCTCACGACGTCGCGACTCGGGGCGACCGCCGCGCGCTGCTGCGGCTCGCCGCGGGCCGCGTCGACCTCGCGATCGCCGTTTCGGAGGCGGTCGCCGAAGGCCTGCGACCGCTCGGAATCCCGACCGAGGTCGTGTACAACGGCACGCCGATCCCCGTCGACCGCGCCGCACTCGCGGCGAGCGCGCACTCACGGGCCGCCGACTCCGGACCCGTGATCGGCATCAGCGGATTGCTCACGCCCTGGAAGGGCCACGAGGTGTTGCTCGAGGCGTTCGCCCGCCTCGCGCATCCCACCGCGCGGCTCGAAATCCTCGGCGCGACGCTGCCGAACGACCGCGCGTACGCGGCCCGCCTCCGGGCCCGGGCGGCGCGGCCCGACCTCGCGGGACGGGTCACGTTCATCGATCCCGCCGAGAATCCGATCACGGATCCGCTCACGGTCATGGCCCGCTGGACGAGTCTCGTGTCGGCGAGCACCGAACCCGAGGCGGGACCGCTCGTGGCGCTCGAGGCGATGAGCCTCGGCGTCCCGGTCGTCGCGACGAGTCACGGCGGCGTCATCGAGTTCCTCGGCGACGCTGGGCTGCTCGTGACGCCCGGCGATCCCGACGCGCTCAGGGGCGCGCTCGACCGCCTGCTCGGCGACGACGCCCGACGGGCTCGAATGGCCGAGGCCGGACCGCGCATCGTGACCCAACGCCGCCTCGACCTCGCTCACCAATCGGCACGTTGGGTCGACGTCCTCGCCGCGACCGCGCGCGGAGCCGCAACATGATGCCCGCGCGCGGAGCCGCAACATGAGCAACTCGCGCGGAGCCGCAACATGATGCCCGCGCGCGGAGCCGCAACATGAGCAACCCGCGCGGAGCCGCGCCGTGAAGTTCTCGCCGCCGGTCCAGGCGTGGTTCGAGTCGGGGTTCGTCGCGCCGACCGAACCGCAGGTCCACGGCTGGCCGGCGATCGCGG
>SXJQ01000279.1 GCA_005779345.1 Actinomycetota bacterium | reverse complement strand
CGTCCTCGTGTACGTCGCCTACAACGCGGTGTACGCCGCGCTCGGGTATCCCGCCGGCAAGCTCGCCGACCGCATCGCACCGCGCCGCGTGTTCGCCGCCGGTCTCGTCGTGTTCGGCGCGACGTACCTCGGCCTCGGTCGCGCGACCAGTACCACCGCAGTCTGGATGTTGCTCCCGCTCTACGGCGCGTTCACGGCACTCACCGACGGCGTCGGCCGCGCGTGGATCAGCAACGTCGTCGACGACGAACAGCGCACCTGGGCACTCGGCGTGCACGGCGCGACCACCGGGCTCGGCGTCCTCGTCGCGGGGCTCTGGTCGGGGCTCGCGTGGAGCGGCACCGGTGAACTCCCGCTCACGGTGTCGGGCGTCGTCGCGATCGTCGTCGCCGTCTGGTTGCTCACGACCGGCCGCGGCGACCGCGCCCCGCGGACTATGCGAAGGCGATCGCCTGCGCGCCGTTCGACAGTTCTTCGATGACCGCGGCCGCGCCGATGATCTTCGCTCCCGACGCGAGTTGCGCTTCCTCGATGTTGCGCGGCTTCACGCAGGCGGCGCACAACCAGACCTCGCCGCCGTTCGCGACGAACTCGCCGTAGACGTCGGCGAGGACCGGGTAGCCCGGAGCGGCGATGTCGTCGACACCGCCGGTCGTACCGAGCCACACTGCGTCGATCGTGCAGAGCACGGCGACATCTTGGCCGGCGATCGCCGCGATGTTCGCGGCGACGAAGGGCAGCGTCGCGCGCTCGGCGTCGTCGGCGCCGTGGGAGCAGTTGAACAGCAGCTTCTTGGTCATGGTGTGGCCTCCACGGTGATGGTGATTCGGTCTCCGTCTTCGGCGACCGATAGGACGCGATGGCCGAGCAGGCGCGCCAACGCTGGGATCTCGACCCGGGCGACCGGATCGCTGACGACGAAACGCAAGGTGTCGCCGGGCGGGACCGCACTCAGCTGCTCGCGGAACGTGCGCGCCAGCCCCTCGTTGCAGCCGCGGGTGCCGGCGTCGAACTCGTGCTCAGCCATCGGCGCGCCGAGCGAGGAACGCGTAGCCGTAGACCTCGAAGTTCCGGGCCTGCTCTTCACCGCGCGCGCCGCCGAACGTGTCGACCGCGTCGCCGATGCCGACCTCGACGAAGCCGGAGTCCTCGAGCATCTTCTGCCAGCCCGCACGGGGCAGCCCACCTGCGATTCAGCCGGTCCACAGGTCGATGTCGCGCATCGCCTCGGTGGGCACCGGTCGGCCGTTCGCGATGTCGGCGAACTGCAACACGCCACCCGGGCGCAGCACGCGGCGGATCTCGTCGAACACGGCGCGCTTGTCAGCGCAGAGGTTGATCACGCCGTTGGAGATCACGACGTCGGCCCAGCCATCGTCGACGGGAAGTTGTTCGGCGTAACCCTCGCGGAACGCCACATGGTCGAGACCGAGCATCGCGACGGTGTCGCGCGACTTGTCGAGCATCTCGGTGGTCATGTCGACCCCGACGACCTGCCCGGTGGGGCCGACCTGTCCCGCGGCGATGAACGAGTCGAATCCGGCACCCGACCCGACATCGACAACACGCTCGCCGGCTGCCAGAGACCGCAACGCGAACGGGTTGCCGACCCCGGCGAACGACTCGACCGCACGGTCGGGCAGCGCATCGACCGCGGCCGACTCGTACCCGAGGCGCGCCGCGAGCGGACGGCCCGTGTGGAAGTGGAACGTGCGCTGCGGTTCGGCCGCGACCTCGCGGTACTTGTCGCGGACCTGTTCGCGCAGCACCGCCGGGTCGACCATGAGATCGTCGGTCATCGAAGCGTCCCCCCTCGACTCTCACGTGCAGAATCCCGGATCGACTTCCCTTTGTCAAGGAATCTCTTGAATTCACTTCACCGAGCGGGCCCCGGGTACGTAGGCGACGTCATTCCGCCGAACCGGGCCGCAATCCGGGATAGCCTTACGAAAAGATGTTAGATTATCTTTGCGTTACAGCGGCGAAACGGAAGGATGCGTTCCAGTGCCCGAGCTCGTCGATGTTCTCTGGGAAGGCAGCGGCTACGGGCCTCGGGATCGGCAGCCGTTCTGGTTCCAAGCGTTCGTGCCCGACCCGATCGCGGAGTGGGACCGCCCGCTGTCGGGAAGCGCCGCCGACGCGGTCGCGCGGGCCACCGCCGCGCTGACAGGGCTCCAGTCGTCACGGTCGGCGCACGACCTCGAGGCGCTGGCCGCGCCGCTCCTCCGAGCCGAGGCGCTCGGCTCGTCGTTCATCGAGGGCTTGCGCGCGTCGAACAAGCGACTCGCTCTCGCGGCCCACGAACCGGTCGCCGCCGACCGCACCGCTCGCGCCGTCCTCGGCAACGTGCGTGCGATGGAGCGTGCCGTCGCGATCGGCACGGGAGGTCGGCGACTCCGTCTGGCCGACCTGCTCGACATCCATCGCGTGCTCCTCGAAGGCACCTCCGAGGAGCGCTTCGCCGGCATCGCGCGCACCGATCAGAACTGGATCGGTGGCCGCGGCACGAGCCCGCGCGACGCCGCCTTCGTCCCACCTCCGGCCGAACGCGTGCCCGAGCTGCTCGACGACCTCATAGCATTCGCAAACCTCGACGATCTCCCGGCAGTCGCACAGGCCGCGATCGCACACGCCCAGTTCGAGACCATCCACCCGTTCGGCGACGGCAATGGCCGCGCCGGCCGGTGTCTCATCCACGTCATCCTGCGAAGACGTGGCACCGCGGCGCGCCTCGTGCCACCGATCAGCGTCGTGCTCGCCACCAATGCTCGCCGCTATATCGCCGGGCTCACGGACTTTCGCGAGGGCCGCACCGACGATTGGATCGGCGCGTTCGCCGACACGACCACGACCGCCGCTGCGGCCACCGGTCGGTTGTCGGCAGACATCGACCAACTTCTCGCCGCGCTCTTGGACCGCGCCGGATCCCCACGCGCCGACTCCGTTGCGCGCAAGATCATCCTCGGGCTCCCCACCCACCCCATCGTCAGCGCCGATGGCGTGGCCGTCCTGCACGGCGTGACTGCCGCCGCGGCGCGCGGCGCGCTCAACTCGCTCGAAGCCGCGAGCGTTCTCGTACCCGTACGGGTCGGTCGACGCCGCGGCCGAGAGTGGATGAGCAACGCGCTGTTCGAGCTTCTCGACGGTTTCGAGCACACCCTCGGGACCGCCCCTTCGACGGCCGCGCGTGGGTCTCGTCGGCGGTGATCGGTCGAACCGGGTGCAGAGCCCGAGGCCGCGCGGGTGCGAGACTCCCCTCATGAGAACCACGTGCGCTCCTCGCCGTCGAACGAGCAGATACACCGCGGGACTGGTCGCGCTCGCGTTGTTCGGCGCTGCGTGCGGTGGTTCGTCCGACGATGCCGCTGACGGCCCGAGCGAGACGACCCGCGCCAGCGGCGTACCGGCAGTCTTGATCGCCGACGGCAAGATCACCGACGAGGCAATCGCCGCGGCCACCAAGGACGGCGACGTGCAGGGCGCCGTCGTCGAGGCCGTCGTGAGCGAGGTCCTCGCGCTGGAACCGAACGACCAACTCGCGGTGCTCGGCGAGGTCTCGCGGCGCTTCGAACTCGAGCTCGCTCGCGCGAGTGGATTGGAGTCGGCGGTCGGCGACGCCGCCGCGACCGAGCGCGCGCTCGACGGTGCATGGGACCCGATCCGGGCGGGAGTCGACGCGATCGGGCCCGCGCTCGAAGCCGGCGAACTGGAGAGTGTGTTCGGTCGCGGCCGCATTGCTCGCCCGGGCCAGGCCGACGCCACGAGCGCGGCGGGCACCGGTGCGGTCGGTCTCATGATGGGGATGATGGGGCTCGGGATGATGGCCGAGCCGGTGGTCACGGCCAGCAACACCGCCAAGCCCGGAGAGAACGAGACCGCCGAGGTCGCCAAGGGCGCGAAGATCGGTGGCTCACTCGAAGAGTCGTCGGTCGCGCTCGAGTTCGACGGCGACCAAGACGGTGTTGCGGTGAAGTTCACCGCCTCGCTGATCGTGCATCCATGCCCCGACCCCGACGGGCGCTTCGACGCGAAGGTCCGTATCGACATCCACACGAGCAAGGGCCAGACGGGTTCGAACGCGAAGATCGACCTGGAACTCGACGGCCAGGTCGACGACAACGCGAAGGTCGCGAACGTCGACGCGAAGACGCGCACCGAGTGGGCCGAGTTCGCGAACGCGAAAGGCCAATACCTCGACTTCACATCCGCGCGCACGTCGGGCACGTCGACGTTCGCCTTCAATCGGTCGGGCGGCACCGTCACGGCGCCAGTCGTGAACATGGCCGTCATGATGTCGGCGCTCTTCGCCGCGATGGTGGAACAGTTCGTGGTCCGCGCCGCGGAAAGCGGTTGGAGTTCGGGTCGATGCGTCGAGTTGAAGGTCACGCCTTCGGACGGACCGGAGGGCCTCGAGCCCGCTGCGGTGGTCGATGTGCGCGCCGAACCTCGGAGCAAGGTCGACGGCAAGCCGACGGGTGGCAACGTGACGGCGACCCTGACCGCGGGCGGTGCGTCGGTCGAGCCCGACGGGTCGCCGGTACCGGCCGACGCCGACTCGACCTACACGGCGCCCGACGAGGAGGACAAGACCGGCACGGTGCACTACGAGTCTCGATCTCGGCGGGGTGTCGGCAAGGCCGACGTGAGGTACTCGACCGCGAAGCCGGCCGCCTACCGCGTCGTCGGCGGACTCCAGGATTGGAAGATCGACCAGGTCGTCTGCGACGTGATGGCGCCCTTCACCCTCACGGGTGAGATCGGGGCGATGCAGTTGAGCGGCGGGCTCTCGGGCACGTACGTCTTCGATGGGATGTTCTCGTCGCACTACGAGGGCACGTACGAAATCTCACTCCCCGACGGACCGGGGAAGCCGGGCACGATGGTCGGCACCGGGAGCGGATCGGTCGCCGGACAAGCCGGGTCTGGTACCGAGAACTACGCCCTCACCCCGACGACCTGCTGATCGCCTGACGACGCGACGATCGTTCCTGGGGCGCTGGTGATCAGTCGAACCGGGTGAAGAACATGATCTGCGTCGCCCAGGCGAGCAGCGTGGGGCCGTCGTCGCCGTGCGGATCCCAGAGCGCGGACTCCGCCGACGCGTAGCCATCGCCCGCGTAGTGCGCGCGGTTGTGGTTCAGGATCCAACTCCCCGTCGGCAGGGCGGCGAGGTGCACGGTGAGATCGACGCTCGG
>SXJQ01000029.1 GCA_005779345.1 Actinomycetota bacterium | reverse complement strand
GCTCGACCGCGACCCGCAGACCGCGGCCGCGGCCGTGTGGTTCGCTGCGCCGGGCGACGGCCCGGCGATCGACCGCGAGTTGGCGACGAGCGCCTTGACCGCGCACGACGCGCATCTCGTCAAGTACACGTTCGCTTGTCTCGAGGCAGCCACGACCGACCCGGCCGCCGGGCACTTGTACCGTGCCGCTGCGGCCTCGCTCGGCGCCTGGTGGGCGTGGGCCGGGGATCGCGACGACGCGCTCGCGGCATGAGCGCGGCCTGACCGAGGTGCGGGCTTAGCGGGCGCCGGTCAGGGTGCGGGAAACTCGAACGCGACCGTCGTGCCGCCGTCGGCGGTATGGCGCGCGAGCGACGCATACCGACGTGCGCCGAACCGCCAGCGCCCGTCGTCGCTCACGTACTCGTCGCGGTAGAGGCCGAACGTCTGGCTGAACGACCCGGTGGTCGCGTCGCGCCGGATCTCGGTGACGTACAACCGGCCCGTGGCGAAGCCCTCCCACGATCGGCTCGTGTCGACCACCGAGTTCAAGATCGCGAACTCGAAGAAGTCGAACGACCCGATCGCGGCAGCGATGAAGGCACCGATCTCGGCCCCGCCGGTGAAGTCGTGCGTGGTGCCGTCGCGCAGGTCGAGGGCGATCCCGCAATCGGGCCGGAAGAGCTCGGCGAGTTCGCCCCAGGCGCGCCGGGTCACCGTGTCGGCGTAGGCGGCCTGGAGCCGGTTGATGGCGAGGTAGTCGGAGGTCTCGTCGTGATGCACGCCTGCAGGTTACGGTGGGCCGATGCCGACCGTGTCGTTCGAAGGCGAGACCCACGACGAGATCGTCGCCAAGGTCCGGCGCTGGCTCGCGTCGATCGACGGCGAACGCAGCGCCAACCTGTCGCTCGTCCAGGTCGTCGAACAGAGCGCCGAACTCACCAAGAACGCGCTGCGGATCATCGCCGGTGCTGCCCCCGCCCCCCTGGCCCAGACCGACGTCGTCAAGACGCTCACCGACATGGGCTACTCGGCGACCGACACCACCAAACAGGCCGTGATCGATGGGCTCGATTCGGTCGAACGGCTCACCGGGGGCAGCGTCGTCCAACGCCTCGGACAGGCCGGGGCGACGGCGGCCTACTCGATGAACGCGGCGGTTGCACGCAGCGTGCTCGAGACGCTCAAGCGACTCTGAGGCGCTCGGTCCGTGCACGACGACCGAGAGTTGATCGAGCGCCGCGTCGAGCGTGCGTTCTACGAGCGGGTTCTCCCCGCCGTCCACGGAGCAGCGACGCCGATGAGTCTGCGGGCGTGGACCGCACCCGGAGAACCCGTGTCGTTCGCCGAGGCGCAGGCTCAGGCGTTCACGCCGTTCGCACTCGGCGAGAAGTGGGCGCGCCCGTGGGGCACGACCTGGTTCGAGCGGCGCGGGGTGGTGCCCGCGGACTGGGTCGGGGTCGAGATCGAGGCGATCATCGACCCGGGATTCCGCGGGATCGATCCGGGGTTCCAGGCCGAGGCGATGGTCTGGAACGCCGACGGGACGCCTCGCTGCGGCATCCACCCCGACCGCCGCGCGGTCGCCCTCCCCGAGGCCCGCGCCGGTGCCGAGATCACGCTGCTCGTCGAGGCCGCGGCGAACCCGGGGATCGGCGGGCCTGTCACCCCGATGGGAGCGTGGGACACCGCGGGCGACGCACCCTTGTATACGTTTCGCCGAGCCGACCTCGCGCTGTACGACCCGACGGTCGCGGCACTGTGGCACGACCTCGACGTGCTGATCGGCACGATGAAGACACTGCGCCGCGACGATCCGCGCCGCGCTCGCATCCTGCGCACGTTGGAGCGAGCGATCGACACGCTCGATCACGACGACGTCGCATCGAGCGCGGCAGCCGTGCGTGCCGTGGTGGCCCCGGCGCTCGCGATCCCGGCCCGTGCGAGCGCGCACCGCATCGTCGGGGTCGGCCACGCCCATATCGACAGTGCCTGGCTGTGGCCGGTCCGGGAGACGATCCGCAAGTGCGCCCGCACCTTCGCGAACGCGGTGGAACTCATGGAGATCGAACCGGATTACCGGTTCGTCTGTTCGCAGGCGCAGCAGTTCGCTTGGATGGAGGATCGCTACCCCTCGCTGTTCGCGCGGATGCGCGCGCAGGTCGCGGCGGGCCGCTTCGTTCCGGTCGGTGGCATGTGGGTCGAGTCCGACATGAACCTGCCGAGCGGCGAGTCGATCGTCCGGCAACTCGTGCACGGCCAGCGCTACTTCGAGTCGCGCTTCGGCCTGCGCTGCACCGAGGTCTGGATCCCCGACGTATTCGGGTACCCGGGGAGCCTGCCGCAGATCTTCGCCGCCGGCGGCTGCGACCGGTTCGTGACCCAGAAGCTCTCGTGGAACAAGCAGAACAAGATGCCGCATCACACGTTTCGCTGGACGGGGATCGACGGCACGAGCGTGCTCACCCACTTTCCGCCGGTCGACACGTACAACGCCAGGGTGATCCCTGCCGAGATCGCGTACGCCGGTACGAACTTCCGCGACGGTGCGTGGAGCGATTGGTCGTTGATGCCGTATGGGCACGGCGACGGCGGTGGCGGCCCGACGCGTGAGATGCTCCAACGCGCGCGACGGACGGCGGATCTCGACGGGCTCCCGCGAGTCGAGTTGGGGACGGTCGCCGACTTCTTCGACCGGGTCGAGACCGACATCGCCCGCGACCCCGACGCCGTCCCGGAATGGCGGGGCGAGCTCTACTTCGAGATGCACCGCGGCACGTTCACGAGTCAGTCCAGGACCAAGGTCGGGAACCGGGCGGCCGAACACCTGCTCCGCGAGGCCGAGCTGTGGTGGGCCCAGGCCGGGGGCGGACCGGCCGCGGAGCTCGACGCACTCTGGAAGGACGTGCTGCTCCTCCAGTTCCACGACATCATCCCGGGCAGCTCGATCGCCTGGGTGTACGAAGACGCCGAACGCGACTACGCGCGCGTCAACGGTCGTCTCCAGGCGATCGTCGCCGATGCGCTCGACCGGCTCGCACTGCCCTCGCCGACGGTCGCGAACGCAGCGACGCACGCTCGCGACGAGATCGTCGAAAGCGCCATTGCCCCCGCGGGCGACGGACCCGTCCAGCAGCTCGCGAGCGGCAAGCTGGCGTTCCGTGCTGTCGCTCCGGGTCTCGGGCTCGCGCCCGCGATCGCCGTGCCGATCGACGCGCCGGTCGTGCTCGACGGCAACACCCTGCACAACGGCGTCGTGCGCATCACCTGGGACGATCGTGGCCGGCTCGAGTCCGTGTACGACCTCCGGGCGGAGCGCGAGTGCCTTCGGCCGGGACGAGCCGGCGCGGTCATCGAACTCGCGCACGACTTCCCCAACGAGTACGACGCGTGGGACCTCGAGGGTTGGGCGCGCCGCAACACCGAAGAGATCGACGACTGCGCGGCGATCGAGGTCGTCGATGCCGGACCGCTCGTCGGGCGCGTTCGTGTCACGCGTCGGTTCGGTGCGTCAGTGCTCAGCCACACCTACGTGGTGCGCGCGGGGAGTGCTCGGATCGACCTCGAGTTCACGATCGACTGGCACGAGCGCGAGCGGTTGCTCTCGGTCGCCTTCCCGGTCGACGTGCACAGCGAGACCGCGCGGTGCGACATCCAGTTCGGTCACGTCGCGCGACCGACCCACGCGAACACGAGCTGGGATGCGGCCAAGTTCGAGGTGTGCGCCCACCGATGGGTCGACGTCGGCGAACCCGACTTCGGCGTCGCGGTCCTGAACAACGGTCGCTACGGACACGCGGTGCAGCACGGGACGCTCCGCGTCAGCCTGCAACGCGGCGCGCGGTTCCCCGATCCGCTCGCCGACGATGGCCGCCACGAGGTCACGATCGCGCTGCTGCCCCACGGTGGCGCGCTCGCCGACGTCGTCCAAGAGGCCGAACGCCTGAACCTCCCGATGCGGGTGGTGACGGGGACTGCGGCTCGCCTCGCCGATCCGCTCTTGGTCGTCGACGATCCCGGCGTGATGGTGAGCGCGGTGAAGTGCCCGGATCGACCCGATGGTGAGAGGCCAGGGCGTGCGGGACCCGAGGGAGAGGACCCCGATGGTGAGGGCCCCGGCGATCTCGTCGTCCGCGTCCACGAAGCCCTCGGCGGGCGGGCTCGCCTCGGCTTGTCGGGTCGGTGGGCACCGACGAACCTGCTCGAAGAGGCGCTCGGTCCGGAGCGGGAGGGCGATCTGGTGCTGCGCCCGTTCGAACTCGCGACGGTCCGCCTCTACGCTTCCCGGTGATGACGACACCGATCCGTACCGACTGGTCGCGCGCCGAGGTGGAGGCGCTGTGGGCCGTGCCGCTGCTGGAGCTCGTCCACCGCGCCGCGCTCGTGCACCGCGAGTTCCACGACCCACGCGACGTGCAGGTCTGCCAGCTCTTGTCGATCAAGACCGGCG
>SXJQ01000278.1 GCA_005779345.1 Actinomycetota bacterium | reverse complement strand
CCGTCGCTGTCGGCGTCGGTGTTGCCGTCGCGGACTCCGACCACGAGACCGTTGGACGGCTCCCAGCAGTCGACGATGTGGTCGCCGTCGGTGTCGGGCATCCCGACGACACAGACGTCGGCACCTGCCGGCGAGGCCACGATGAGCGGCGCCACGCCGGCGAGTCCGAGCATTCCCGCGAATGCGAGCGAGACCGACTTCTTCATGATTTCCCCCTGGTGCGAGACCGGGCGGCCTCCGCGATCGCCAATATGTACGCGGGACGCGACGTGTGTCCACCACTCCGGGTGTTCTTGGGCGAATCTTGGCCGAGCGTCGTGCCGCCCTCGGGCGTTGCGGACCTGGATCGATCGAACGAGCCTGGATCGGTCAGACGAGCCCGACGGTCTCGAGCATCCACGCCTGGATGAAGGCCTCCTCGCGCCAGACGTCGTAGCGCCCGCTCGGGCCGCTGTGGCCGGCGTCCATCTCGGTCTTCAGCACGACGTCGGTCGCCGGGGAGATCGCTCGGAGTTTCGCCACGTACTTGGCCGGCTCCCAATACTGCACCCGCGGATCGTTGAGGCCCGCCGTCACGAGTAGGCGCGGATAGGCGGCGTCGGCGCGGAGGTTGTCGTACGGCGAGTAGGCGATCATCGCCCGGTACTGGGCCTCGATCCGTGGATCGCCCCACTCGTCCCATTCCCCCGCGGTGAGCGGGATGCCGGCGTCGAGCATGGTCGTCACGACGTCGACGAACGGCACCTCGGGGATCACGCCCGCGTAGAGGTCGGGCGCGAGGTTGACGATGGCCCCCATCAGGAGACCGCCGGCCGAGGCGCCACGCGCGACGGTGCTGGCGCGCGCTCCGTAGCCGCGCGCCTGGAGGTGCGCGGTGCATGCGTTGAAGTCGGTGAACGTGTTCATCTTGCGCTCGAGCTTGCCGTCCTCGTACCACGACCGTCCCATCTCGCCGCCGCCGCGGGGATGTGAGATCGCGAAGACGAAGCCGCGGTCGAGCAGGGTGAGCGGCGTGACGCGAAACACCGGCTCGACCGTCGCCTCGTAGGAGCCGTACGCGTAGTGGTAGAGCGGCGCGGTGCCGTCGATCGGGGTGTCGTGGCGGTGGACGACCGAGATCGGAACCAGCGTTCCATCGGGCGCCGTGGCCCACTCACGCCCGGTCGTGTACTGCGCGGGGTCGTAGCGCGGAACCGGCTGCTGCTTGACGAGCCGGGAGGTGCGAGTCGCGGGGTCGTACTCGAAGGTGGAGCGGGGGAGCACGAGCGACGAGTAGCCGTAGCGGATGGTCGACGCGTCGTACTCGAGGTTCGACGCCGGCCACGTCGAGTAGACGGCGTCGGGTTGGGCGATCTCGTGGACCTGGCCGTCGGGAATCGTCAGCACGCGGAGCCATTCGAGCCCGTTCGACCAACCGTGGAGCAAGAGGTGGTCGCGGAACGCGTCGACCTGGGTGAGTCGGGCGGCCGGATCGTGGCCGACGACGTCGACCCAGTGCGCGCGGCCCGGCGCGTCGGTCGGTGCGGCGCACAGCTTGAAGTTCGCGGCGCCGTCCGCGTTCGTCTTGACGAGGAACCGGTCGCCGGTCTCGGGGTGGCGGTGGTGATCGAGGAAGTACTCGACTCCGGGGACGCGTGGCTCGATGCAGCGGGCGTCGGTCGTGGGGGCGTCGGTGGGGACGACCCAGACCTCTGTCGTGATCCGTGCGACCGAGGAGATGACGACCCAAGCGCCGCTGCGTGTGCGGCCGAGGTTCACGTCGTAACGATCGTCGGGGTCGTCGTACACGCAGACGTCGTCGGTGGGCGGGGTTCCGATCTCGTGGCGCCACACCTGGTGGGGGCGCATCGCTTCGTCGGGTCGCGTGTAGAACACGGTGCGGTTGTCGTTCGCCCAGGCGACGCCGTAGTACACGTCGGGCACGATGTCGGGCAGGTCGACGCCGGCGACGAGGTCGTGGAAGCGCAGGCGGTAGCGCTCGCCACCGGTGGTCTCCTCGGTCCACGCGACGATCCGGTGGTCGGGACTCATCTCGACGTCGCCGGTCTGGAAGAACTCGGTGCCCTCGGCCCTGGCATTCTCGTCGAGGACCGTCGACTCGAGGCCGGCGGCGGCCGGATCGGCACCGCGTGGACGGCGGAGGTGGATCTCGTACTGCTTGCCCGCGAGGGTGCGCACGAAGTACTCCCACGGACCGTCGGGCGTCGGGGCCGAGTCGTCGTCTTCTTGTACGTGGCCGCGGATCTCGTCGAACAGCAACTCGCGGAGCGGCGCGAGGTGTGCAGTGCGCGCCTCGGTATAGGCGTTCTCGTCGTCGAGGTAGGCGATGACCTCCGGGTTGTCGCGCTCGCGCAGCCAGTACCACTCGTCGATTCGCACTTCGCCGTGGGTCTCGAGCCGGGTGGCGCGGCGGGGCGCGGCGGGGGGCGCGAGAGCAGAGACGGAGGGATCGGTCATGGGCGCCAGTCTCGCGCTGCCGCGCGCGAATCCGAGCCGCGAGGGAGTCCGAGAACGAGGCCGGGCGTCGCGATCGTGGGCGATAGCGTCGCGGCCATGCCCGTTGCCACGCCGATCCCGTTCACGGTCGAGGAGCTCGACGCAGTGGCCTACGGCACCGAGGGTCTGGTGCCCGCCGTCGTGCAGGACGACGGCTCGGGTGAGGTGCTCATGGTCGCGTGGATGAATCGCGACTCGCTGGAGCGCACGCTCGAGACGGGGCGGACGTGGTTCTGGAGCCGGAGCCGCCAAGAGTTCTGGTGCAAGGGCGAGACGTCGGGAGATCGACAGTTCGTCCGGCGCGCCGCCTACGACTGCGACATGGACGTGATCCTCCTGGTGGTGGAGCAGGAGGGTCGCGGCGCGTGCCACACCGGTGAACGCAGCTGCTTCTTCCGCGACTTCGGCGGTGCCGCCGCGCCAGGGCCGGTCTGACCTCGATGCGTCCGGAGAACCGCCCCTCCGAAGACGAGTTCGTCGCGCTCGCGCTCGAATACTCGGTCGTTCCCGTCTGGTGTGAGGTGCTCGCCGACCTCGATACGCCGCTGTCCGCGTTCGTCAAGCTCGTCGGCGACGGCGACGGCTTCTTGCTCGAGTCGGTCGAACATGCCGAGCGTTGGGGGCGGTACTCGTTCCTCGGATGGGACGCGATCTCGACGCTCACGGTACGTGGCGGCGACGTCGAGTTCGCCGGTGAGGTGCTCGCCGGCGTGCCCGCCGACTCGGGTGCGCTCGCAGCGGTCGAAGCGATGCTCGGCAAGTACCGGGCGCCGTCGATCGACGGCTTGCCGCCCTTCCACGGCGGCATCGTCGGGTACCTCGGCTACGACACCGTGCGAGAGGTCGAGCGGCTGTCGAACGCGCCGGTCGACGACCAAGGGTTCCCCGACGCGGTGCTCGCGTTGTGTGCGTCGGTCGCGGCGTTCGATCACTTCGCCCAGAAGCTGCACCTCATCGAGAACGTGTATCTCGAGCCCGACACCGTCGAAGCCGAGATCCGCAGCGCGTATCGACGGGCGACCGAGCGGCTCGACGCCGCCTTGACGGCGCTCGCCCGTCCGCGTCCGCTCGAGGCCGCGGTCGCGCCGCCGAGCGACGCCGACGAGATCGCACCGGTCCGGCGTGGCACCTCACCCGACGACTACGCCCGTTCGGTGGAAGCGGCCAAGGAACACATCCTCGCAGGCGACATCTTCCAGGTCGTGCTCGCGCAGCGGTTCGACCTCCTCGATCCCCCCGACCCGTTCGCGCTCTACCGCGTCTTGCGCCTCGTGAATCCCTCGCCGTACATGTACTTCCTCCGCCAGGCCGGCGTCACCACCGTCGGCAGCTCACCGGAGGCGCTCGTCGCCCTGCGCGACGGTCGCGTCATCGGTCGGCCGATCGCGGGCACGCGCAAACGCGGGCGCGACACCGCGCACGACGATCGGCTCGCGTCCGAGCTCCTCGAACATCCCAAGGAGAGCGCCGAGCACGTGATGCTCGT
>SXJQ01000277.1 GCA_005779345.1 Actinomycetota bacterium | reverse complement strand
GCGCATCGCGGTCGACTCCGGTTCGATCGCGACCGCGACCGCGGTCAGCAGGAGCAGCGTCGCGGGCTTGCAGACGTACTCGAGGCGACGGTCGTCGCGGACGCGCGAAACCCAGTCGCCGACGGCGAAGAGCCCGGTCAAAGCGAGCAAGATCGCTGCCGCAGTCGTCACGAGGGCGTGACGCTAGCCCAGCGATACCGGCGTGGCCGGTGCCGAGCGCGGCGCCGTCACGCGGATTCGAGCTCGTCGAGCGCGGCCTCGATCCGGTCGGCGAGCACCTGCGGATCGGCCACGAGATCGGGGCACGCCTGGAACCCGAAGTCGATGTGATCGCAGTACGAGAGCACGGTGATGTTGAGTCCCATGTCGAAGAGCAGCGGACCCATCGGGTACATCGCCTCCAACTTCGCGCCGGCCATGAACAACGGCACCGGCGGCCCCGGAACGTTGGAGATCACGAGGTTGACCGGTGGCGGCGCCGCCCGGTCGAGGCCCGCCGCCGAGTAGGTGCGAGCCGCGAGTCCGACGAGCGCGGGCGGGGTCGCGTCGGTGAGGCCCATGATCCGATGCACGGAGAGCGCGTGCTGCATCTCCTTCGCGCTCATGGTGCTCTGGTGGATCGCCTGGAGCCGCTGTAACGGGTCGTCGATGTCGGTCGCGAGCGACGCGAACATCGAGCCGACCTTGTTGCCGACCTCGTGATCCTCTTCGGAGCGCAACGACACCGGGCACTGCGCGATCAGGGGTGACCGCGGGAGGTCGCCGCGTGCCGCGAGGTGCTCGCGCAGCGCGCCCGCGCAGAGCGCGAGCACGACGTCGTTGAGTTTGACGTCGTGCTTGCGTCGGATCGCCCGCACGCGTTCGATACCGACCCGAGCCGACGCGAACGAGCGTCGCGGGGTGAGCGGACCGTTCAGCGAGGAGCGGGGTGCCGAGTAGGGCGCGGACGGCATCGGTGAATGTCGGACCACACCGAGGGCGGCGATCCCCTGGCGGAGCGTCTGGCCCGTGAACTGCGCGACGCGCACGGGGGTCGCGAAGAACATGTTCCAGAGACCCTTCACGAGCATCTCGGGAACGCCGGGGATCGGGCGATCGGCGAGCGAACGGGTGATGTCGTGGACCAGCCGCGGCGGGTCGGGTGTGGTGTCGAGCATGATCTCGGCGATCCCCGTGCCCGTGGAACCATCGATGATCGAGTGGTGGATCTTGAACAACACCGCGACCTTGCCGTCGGCGAGTCCTTCGATCACCCACATTTCCCACAGCGGACGGCGTCGGTCGATCTGGTAGCTCGCGAGGCGACCGACGAGGTCGCCGACCTCCTCGGTGCCCCCCGCGGGCGGCACCGCGATCCGCCGGATGTGGAAGTCGGGATCGAAGTGGGTCTCCTCGATCCAGCCGGGTCGGTCGAGCCCGAAGGGGACGTCGACGACCTTCCATCGGAACTGCGGGAGCGACGGGAGCCGGTCGATCGTGACCTGGCGGAGCCGCTCGAACGAGAACTCGGGCGCGTCGCTCGGATCGAGGATCATCAGGCACGAGACGTGCATGTGCCACGACGGCGTCTCGCCGTAGAGGAACGCCGCGTCCTGTCCTCCCATCCGCAGCATGAGCCCGACGCTACCGACGCGGTCGCTGGTCCGGAAAGGGCCGAAGGGCACCGAGACGCGGCCCGCGCGCCCCGATAGCGTCCGCGGCGATGGCGATTCCCAGTGCCCCGATGGCGGATGGCCCGATCGTGGATGGCCCGATCGCAGATGACCCGGGCCCGGATGCCGCGGGTCCTCACCGTCGCGACCGCGCGGGTGTGCCGCGGGTCGACGTCACGCTCGGCGTGCGCGCGCACGTCGCTGCCGACGAGACGGCGCTCGCCGCGTTCAAGCGACTCCGCAAGCCGCCCGGCGACGAGGAATGGGCCCGGATCGTCGGCGAGGCCGAACGGGCCGCGGCGCACTGGACCGCCGCGGGTTGGGTCGACGAACCGGCGGCGTTCCACGCTCCACCCCCGCCGCTGTTCGAACCCGAGTTCAAGGCGAGCCGCGCGAGCGGGATACGGGTCGAGCGGATGAAGTTCCCCTCCGCGTGGACACCGCCGCCCGGTGCGCCGGGGCGCGGCCGGTGGTTGCGATACCGCGAGAACGCGGTCGCTCGGGCGACCGTGCTCCGTCACGCGCGGCCCGGCCGGCCGTGGGTGGTGTGCGTCCACGGGACCGAGATGGGGCGCGACTCCGACCTCCGATCGTTCCGCGTCCGCAAGCTGCACGCCGAACTCGGCTGCAACGTCGTGCTCCCGGTCTTGCCGATGCACGGACCGCGCAAGAGCGCGGGCGGACAGTTCCCGACGCTCGATGTCCTCGACAACGTCTACGGCCTCGCCCAGTCCGCCTCCGACGTGCGGCGCATCCTGTCGTGGATCCGGACCCAACAACCGAGCGGGATCGGCGTCCTCGGCGTGTCGCTCGGTGGCTACGTCACCGCGCTGGTCGCCGGGCTCGAGACCGAACCGCTCGAGTGCGTCCTGCCGATCATCCCGGCCACGGACTTCCCGGCGCTGTTCCGCCGGCAGAGCCCGCCCGAGTTGGTCGCGAAACTCGACCCGCTCCTCGCCGCGTCCGCGGTCGTCCATTCGGTCGTGTCGCCGTTGCGGTTCGAGACCGTCACGCCGCGCTCGCGCCGCGCGCTCGCGGCAGGCCTCGCCGACAAGCTCATCGACCCGGTCGAACAGGTCGCGCCGTTGTGGCACCACTGGGACCGACCGACGATCCACTGGTATCCGGGCGGGCACGTGGGCCATCTCGTTCGGCGCGATCTACGCTCCTTCATCGACGTGCAACTCACCCGCTCCGGGCTCGCCAGGCCCTGAGCACGAACCGAAGGTGTGGCCATGGGGTTCCATCATGTGGCGATCACGACGCGCGACCTCGAGGCGACGCACCGCTTCTACACCGAGGCGATGGGCTTCACGCTCGTCAAGGTGAACGTGACGCCGAGCCCCGAGGAGACCGGCTGGGCGCGACACGTCTTCTACGACACCGGCAACGGTGAGATGTTCGCGGTCTGGGACCTGCACGATCCCGCTCTCGCCGAGTTCGACCCCGCGATCGCGACGGGCCTCGGGCTGCCGGTGTGGACGAACCACATCGCGTTCGCGGCCGGCTCGCTCGACGATCTCGACCGCCGCCGCGAGCACTGGCTCGGCCGTGGCATCGACACCGTCGAGATCGACCACGGCTGGTGCCGCAGCATCTATACGGTCGACCCCAACGGCGTCATGGTCGAGTGGTGCACCTCCACCGAGGAGTTCACCGCGGCCGATCACGCCGAGGCGTTGGAGTTGCTGACCGCCGCGCAGCCACGGCTCGGCGATCCCGGCACTGTCACCGTGCATCGCGCGCCGGCCACCGCGGGCTGAACGTCAAGCCACGACGCCGGCCGCGCGCAGCGCGGCGAGTTCGTCGTCGGTGACCGCCGCGAGCTCGCGCAGTACCGCGTCGGTGTGCTCGCCGAGCGCGGGCCCGACGTTGCGAACGGCGCCCGGCGTGCGGCTCAGCTTCGGCACGACCCCCGTCATCGGCACGAGCCGGTCGAAGCCCGGCGCGGCGAGCCGCAGGATCATCTCGCGCGCGGCGACGTGCGGATCGACCGCGAGATCGGGCGCGGCGTTGATGAGCCCGACGGGGACCGCGTGGTGTTGGAGGCGCGCGAGTACGACGTCGTGGGGCAGCGAGGTCGTCCACGCAACGATTTCCGCATCGAGTTCGCCCTGGTGCGCGGCGCGCGCCGCGAAGTCGCGGTACCGCGCGTCGGCGGCGAGCTCCGGTCGATCCATCGCCGCTGCGAGCCGCACGAAGATCGGATCCGCGTTGGCAGCGACGACGACGTCCTTGCCGTCGGCGCACGGGTAGGCGTTGCTCGGCGCGACGCCCGGGAGGATGCCGCCGGTACGGCCGCGGATCTCGCCACCGAGTTCGTAATCGGCCACGGTCGACTCCATGACCGCCATGACCGCCTCGTAGATCGCGACGTCGACCTCCTGACCGCGGCCGCTGCGGACGCGCTCCTGGAGCGCCGCGAGCGTCCCGATCACCGCGAACACCGCGGCGAGGGAATCGCCGAGCGAGATCCCGGCGCGAGCCGGCGGGCGATCGGGATCACCGGTGACGTGGCGCAGGCCACCGACCGCCTCGCCGATCGAACCGAATCCCGGTTCGGCGGCGCGCGGACCCGTCTGGCCGTAGCCGCTCACGTGCGTCAGGATCACGCCCGGGTTCGTCGCCGCGAGCGTGGCGTGGTCGAGGCCCCATTCGGCGACGAGCCCGGGCCGGAAGTTCTCGAGCACGACATCGCAACGACCCGCGAGCCGCCGCACGATGTCGCGGCCGCGCTCGTCGCGGAGATCGATCGCGACGGAGCGCTTGTTGCGCGCGATGCCGGGCCACCACATCGAGCGACCACCGACGGTGCGGTACCCGCGCATCGGGTCGCCGGCACCGGGTGGCTCGACCTTGATGACGTCGGCGCCGAGGTCGCCGAGGAGCTGGCCGGCGAAGGGCCCCGCGATGAAGCTGCCGAGTTCCAACACGACCAGCCCGTCGAGCGCGCCGCCTCCCGCTTCGGTCCCTGCCACCCCCCGAACCTACGCGCCCCCGCAGTTGCACGGATGGCCGGAGCGTGGTCGGAACGGGGCCCCGGCCACCTGTGGACCGCTGCGCGCCCGCTAGGCGTCAGGCCTCGACGGCGATCAGGCCGAGGCCGATGTCGCCGTTGGTCAACGTGAGCGACGCGGCCTCGATCGTGAAGTCGGTTTCACCGTCGAGCACGCGCAGTACGTGGGTCTCGACGGCCATCGCCTCGTCGGCGCACATCATCTTCGTCGTCGCGATCGGGCCGAACGTGAGCGTCCCGGACGAGAGCGTCGTGCTGCTCGCGTCGTAACTCCCGCTCCCCGAATTGCACCCGCTCTTCACCGAGACCCGTCCGTCGCTCCCGAACGTCAGCTCGACGGCCTCCACCGCCGCGGAGTTCGACGCGGTCTCGCCGTCGATGATCGTCGTGCCCTGCCAGACCGTGCCGACGAGCGGGCGGTCGGGGTCCGCGACTTCGCGGTCGGTCATCACGAGCTCGACCGTATCCGTCGTGAGCGTGAGCGTGGCACCGTCGAGCGCGAGCGTTGGTCCCGCGCCGAGCAGATCGGCGAGCCAGTCGTCCTGGGCCATGCGGTCGTCGTCGCACGCCATCTCGGTGGTCGCCAGCGCCTCGGTGCGCAGCACGTCGCCGTCGAGTGTGTACGCGCCCGACATCGAATTGCAGCCACCCGAACCCGACACCGACCCGTTGTCGAACGCGAGCCGGATCTGTGTCCCCGAGACGAGCACCTTCGGTTCGCCGCCGTCGGTGATCTCCTCGGAGAGGAACGAGCGGCCGTCGAGATCGAGATCGCCGCCGGTCGTGGTCCCCGGGTTGCTCGTGGTGGTACCGGGTGTGTCGGTGTCGTCGTTCCCGCACGCCGTGAACCCGAACGCGGCCAGTGCGACGGCGATCAGCGGTGCGGTGAGCGCCGCGTGGTTCCGCGGCCGAACCGCAGGGTCGCGGCGGGCACGGCGACGAAGCATCGGCGAGATCGGCGGGAGCGGCGGGTCGAGTCGAGTACGCATGTCCATACGACGCACGGTAGCGACCGCCGGGTTCCCATACCGGCGACCCGGGCCCGGCGACTCGGCCCGGCGACTCGGGCCGGGCGACCCGGGCCTTCGCTAGGGTGCGCGCACCCCGAGGAGGAGCCGTCGATGGATTTCGCACCCAGCGCCCGAGCGTCGGAGTATCTCACTCGTCTCGTCGAGTTCGACACGGAGTTCGTCCGGCCGGCCGAGCCCGTGTTCCGGGCCCAGCGTGAGGAATCCGGCGACATCCGGCACGCGCCGGCGGTGATGGACGACCTGAAGGTCGAGGCCCGGCGGCGTGGGTTGTGGAACCTCTTCTTCCCCGAAAGCCCCCACGGCGCACAACTCGGCAACCTCGACTACGCGCCGCTGTGCGAGCGCATGGGCGCGTCACCGCTCCTCGGCGAGGCGACGAACGGCTCGGCGCCCGATTCCGGCAACATGGAGGTCCTCGAGCAGTTCGGGACCCCGCTGCAACAGGAGCAGTGGCTGCGTCCGCTGCTCGACGGCGAGATCCGATCGTGCTTCGCGATGACCGAGCCGTGGGTCGC
>SXJQ01000276.1 GCA_005779345.1 Actinomycetota bacterium | reverse complement strand
GTATTCGGGCGCGCTCGATCCGGGTTGGTGCGATCCGGGTTGGTGCGATCCGGGTTGGTGCGATCCGGGTTGGTGCGATCCGGGTTGGTGCGATCCGGGTTGGTGCGATCCGGGTTGGTGCGATCCATTCCGGTGCGCGACCCTGACACCTGTGTTCCCCGACCTGTCGGCGTCGCCGCAAGCCCGTCTCCGGCCGCTGCCCGCGGAGCCGCTCCCACCGTTCTGGGACGAGCGGGTGCGCCGCAACCGAACGGCGGGGATCCCGCGGCTGTTCGAGCGACTCAGCGACCACGGCGTCGTCGCGAATTTCGAGCCGGCGCAGCGGGCCTCGAGGCGCGGCCTGTGGTTCACCGACTCCGACCTCTACAAGTGGATGGAGGCGGCGGCCTGGGCGGGCGACGTCGCCGAACTCGAACCGACGGTGGCGGTCGTGCTCGGCGCGCAACAAGCCGACGGCTACCTCAACACGAACTTCGGTGGTGAGGGCCAGATCGGCCGGTTCCACGACCTGACGTGGAGCCACGAGCTCTACTGCGCCGGTCATTTCGTGCAGGCCGCGGTGGCGCGTCGGCGGGTGCAGGGCCGGACCGACCTGCTCGACGCCGCCGAGCGCCTCGCCGACTGCATCGCCCGCGAACTTCCTCCGGGTGCTCGCGATCATCATCCCGTGATCGAGATGGCGCTCGTCGAGCTGTACCGAGCGACCGGGCACGCCCGTCATCTCGATCTCGCCGTCGACCTCGCGGATCGCGTTCCGTGGCGGTCGTGGGACCGCCTCGCGGGCCATGCCGTCTGCGCGCTCTACTTCGCGTCGGGCCTCACCGACATCGCGCTCGAGACCGGCGATGCGGAGCGCGTCGATGCGGTGCGGCGCTGGCATCACGACCTCGTGTCGACGTCGCTCTACCTCACCGGCGCGGTCGGCGGTCGTTGGGTCGCCGAAGCGATGGGGGAGCGCTACGAGATGCCCCAGGCGCGCAGCTACACCGAGACCTGCGCTGCGGTCGCCGCCATCCAGTGGCACCACCGGATGCTCGCGCTGACCGGCGAACCGGCGGCCGCGCAGTGGCTCTCGACGACACTCCACAACGCGTTCCTCGCCGGTGTGTCCGCGGCCGGCGACGAGTGGTTCTACGCGACGCCCCATGCCACCACGTGCAGCCACGAGGCGCACCCCTGGATCGGCGACGCCATGCCCGCCGAGATCGCCGGACCACTGCCCTTGCGGCGAGCGCCGTGGCGCGACGTGACGTGTTGCCCGCCGAACGCCACCCGAATGTTGGCGTCGTTGCCGGGGTACGTCGCCATGGTCGGCGACGACGGGCGTCGCCATCAACTGCTGAGCGAGCCACGCGACGACGCCGAGCCGCGATGGGTCCGCGCGCACCACCGTGTCGAGTCGCTCCGTGGTGCGGTCGCGTTGCGGCGCGACCCGTTCGTCTACTGCTTCGAAGGAATCGACCAGCCCGACGGCGTCGGCGGTCCCGACGTGCCGACCGACCTGCGCGACATCGCCGTCGATGTGACCGCGCCGCTCGTCGTCGGTCGCGACGACGACCTCGCGGGTGGGGTGCCGACGATCGAGGTCGAAGGCCGAGTGCGCACCGCCGACGCGCTCTACGACCCACACGTGACCGACCGTCACGTGCGGTTGCGGGCCATCCCGTTCCACGCGTTCGCCAACCGCGGCGAGACCCCGATGATCATGTGGGTGCCGCCGGCACCGGACGGCACAGCAACTGGCTGACCCCGCTCGCGAGCAGGACGCCCGAGTCGTTCCAGACGTGCATGTGCGCACCGATCAACCCGTCGGCGGCACTCGGTGCGTGGCCCGCGGCGAACAGCCATTCGGCGGTCGGGTCGATCCGGTGGAACTCGCAGGCGATGTCGATGCTCGGCGCGATCACGTCGCCCTGGTTGTGGTGTCCCTGCACCGCGGGCCACGAACCGAGATCGACGAGGATCAGGAGTCGGCACGCGTCGAGCCAGGGGTCGGCGAACGTGGCGGCCGGGCGGAACCGCAGCCACTGCATCCACTCGGGCGGCTCGGACCGGGTCGCGCGTTCGTTCCAGTCGTCGCGCCAACGTGGCGGGCGTTGATCGAGGTTGTTCCAGAACGGGTACCACGCCTCGTACTCGAGGCCAGCGGCTGCGACTCGCTCCTCCACGGTCGGACAGTCGCGCCAATGGGGAGCGACGGGCATCGCCGACGCGTGGTGGTCGAGACCGGCGAGGCCGGTGGTCACGCCCCAGACGAGCGCCTCGAAGAGCGGGCGCCCGTCCTGTGCGATCGTGACGCGCACCGACTCGGCTGTTCGCGCCCGCCGCAGAGTCGTGCACTCGATCTCGAGATCGTGCTCGCCGAGGTTGTCATGATCGCGGTTGTCATGATCGCGGTTGTCATGATCGCGGTTGTCATGATCGCGGTCGTCGTGGAAGGTGCCGACCCCGAGGTAGTGGCCGACGAGGCTCGCCGGACGGGGGAGACCGCAGTGGGCACCGGCGGCGCGCAGCGCGAACGACGCGAGGTAGCCGCCCATCGGCCCCCAAATCTCCCAGTCGCGCGACAAACGACCGCGGAAACGGCCCTCGCCCACCGGCCGGAGTGAGGTGTCGATCCCGAGGTCGCCCATGGTCGGCGACCCTAACGGTGGTCGAACGATCGCCGTCGCGGAATTCTCTGGAAGTCCGAATTCTCCGGAAGTCCGGGACCGGCTCAGCGCGCGCGGCGCAGGCGGAACGCTCGTGCGGCCTGGGAGGTCCCGAGCCACGCGCCTCGGCCGCGACCGGAACGGGCGGGCGGGACGGACCCGTCGGCGCTCGCCGCTGCGGCCTTGATCGCGCGGACCTCGGCGATGACGCGGACGTGCTCCTCGGTGATCCGTCGCTCGCGACCGTCGATGTCGGCGAGGTGGGTCATCAGCGAATCGAGGTTGGTGGCCATGGGGCAAGGATCGGCCCGGGCGAGCGCCGGCATGAGGAATATTCGGGGAGAGATATCTAGGCGAGTTGCGTCCAGGTCGTGCCGCCCTTGCAGAACCAGAGGCGGCCGTACTTGTCGCAGAACAGGTCGCCGCGGGACCCCGTCGTGGGGTGCGTCGGTCCGAGCGTCGAAGGTACGAGTCGGATCTGGGCGACGCCACCCTGGAACACGCCCGCGCGGCCCATGCCCGAGGTTCGTGCCTCGACGACGTTGCCGGTGCCGTTCGTCGACGCGAACACGACCGATGCCGCGTTCGTGTTGTTGCTGATGGCCGCGGAGATGGCGCGCCCCTTGCCGTGGTGGGTGAGCGACGCGAGCGATGCCGTGGCGTCGACGTTGGAGCTGTGTCCTTCGAAGACGATGCCGTCACCGTTGTGCGTGGCGAGCACGACGGGGTCGCTGTCGAGGGTGTTGGTGTTGACCGCGTTGATCGCGGTCCCGACGCCGTCGTTCTCGACGTAGAGGCCGTCGGCGGTGCTGGCGGCGTTCGTGAGGCGCACGTGCGCGGCGCGGCCGGCGCTGGCGCTCGTGCGTTCGACCGACAGCGCGGGGCCCGAGTTGCTGCCGGTGTGGTGGAGTTGGAGGGTGCCGCCGGTGCTCGACGACGTGAGGCTCGTGGAGTCGGTTCCCGCGTCGTGGGAGGTGCCGTACAACATGCTGCCCGTCGTCGCGGCCGCGGGCTGGGGACGGAGCGCGACGAGACCGGCTGCGGCGCCCGCGGCGACGGCCGTGCCGCGCCGCAAGACATTGCGCCGACTGACCGAATCCACGACCGGGTCGGGCCCGGCCGCACCGGATCCCGAGCGGTGCGCGTCGTGGTGCTCGCGCAGGGCGAGCACCACGTGCTCGAGGGCCGCGTTGCGATCCTCAGCTGCGCGGTGGCGGTTCTCGAGGTCGGCGATGCGGGCGATGATGTCGTCGAGTCGCTGGTTCATGAGGTCTCGATCGACCGCGCGACCGCCGATCGTAGGGAGATCCCGGGTGAGATCCCGGGTGAGATCCCGGGTGAGATCCCGTGCGAGATCCTGGGGCGCGACCCGGGCCTCGACCCTTGGCCCACGTCACCTCGACACACAGGGGCGCCGCGGAATTCCGTAAGCTGACGTTTGTGTCAGGTCGAGTCACGCATGAGACGAACCGCGATGCGCAAGCCCGTGCGGACGCGGCGCCGGCTCCGGGCCAGGCGCCGCTGGTCGCGCCGAACGCCGCGGCGCTGTTGCGCCGCAACGGCACCGACCAAGCGATCGCCGATCGCGTCGCCGTCCGGTTCGGTGAGCAGTCGTGGACCCATCGCGAGTACTACGAGGAGTCGTGCCGTTTCGCGCGCCTGTTCGACGAGCGTCTCCCGACCAGCGGGCCGCGTCACGTCGCGGTGCTGCTCGACAACACGCCCGACTACCTCTTCGCGTTTGGGGGTGCCGCGCTCATCGGTGCCGCGGTCGTGGGCCTCAACCACACGCGCCGCGACGAACACCTCCTCACCGACCTGCGCCACACCGACTGCGGACTCCTGATCGTCGAGCCACGCCACCTTCCGCTCGTCGAAGCGGTGCGTGCCGATCTGCCGCCGACGATCGTCACCCGGCGGTTCGACGAATCCGCCGAGCGCGGCGTCGAGGGCTGTGAACTCGAAGCCGCGCTCGGCGGGTACGCGCCCGGCGACGACCCCGGACACCAACCGAGCGTCGACGACATCTGGGCGCTGATCTTCACGAGCGGTACGAGCGCGGCCCCCAAGGCCGTGATCTGCACACAACGTCGCTTGTTGGTGACGGGGAACCGCATGGCGATGCTCCTCGGGCTCGTCCCCGCGGATTGTGGCTACATCTGCATGCCGCTCTTCCACTCCAACGCCATCCAGGTGGGGTGGGCACCATCGCTCGTCGCGGGTTGCGCGGTGGGTCTCGCACGACGGTTCTCGGCGAGCGGCTGGCTCCCCGATGTCCGCCGGTACGGCGCCACCTACTTCAACTACACCGGCAAGCCGCTCGCCTACATCAACAGCACGCCCGAACGTCGCGACGACGCCGACAATTCGTTGCGGATCGCGTTCGGCAACGAGGGCTCACCCGAGATCGTCGCGACGTTCGCGGATCGGTTCGGTGTCGAGGTGATCGACGCGTATGGCGCGACCGAAGGCGGCATCGCCGTCAACCGACGTCGTGACGACCCGCCCGGTGCGCTCGGCATGCCGCCCGAATCGGTGATCATCGTCGGCGATGGCGATGGCGACGTCGAACTCCCGCGCGCGCGCTTCGACGCTGCCGGGCGCCTGCTCAACGCGGTGGAGTGCGTCGGCGAGATCGTGAACACGGCGGGGAGCGGGCCCTTCGAGGGTTACTACGGCAACACCGAGGCGACGACGCAGACGACCCGCAACGGGTGGTACTGGTCGGGCGACCTCGGCTATCGCGACGCGGCCGGGTTCCTCTACTTCGCCGGGCGCAACGCCGACTGGATTCGGGTCGACGGCGAGAACTTTCCCGCGGCACCCATCGAGGAGGCCCTGCGCGCGGCGCCGGGCGTCGTGCTGTCGGCCGTCTACGGGGTCGCCGACGACCAGGCCGGCGACCAGGTGATGGCAGGGCTCGTGCTCGCCGACGACGCGACCTTCGACGGCACGGAGTTTGCCGTGTGGCTCGACGGGCTCGACAGCATCGGACCCAAGTGGCGGCCTCGTTACGTGCGGGTCCTGCGCGAACCGCCGACCACCGGCACGAACAAGATCGTCAAGCGCGCGCTCGTCCACGAGAAGTTTCGTGCCGACCGCTGTCGCGGCGACGCCGTCTACGTGCGCCTCCGCGGCGATGCGGCGTACCGTCCGTTCACCGCCGACGACGAGCGAGCGCTGCGCGAATCGTTCGTCCGGTACCAGCGCGAACGATTCTGGGACCTGTAACCGTGAACCTCGACTTCGACGACGACGAGCAGGCGTTCGCCGTCGAGGTACGCGACTGGCTCGCCGCGCACCTCGAACTCCCTCCCCGCTTCGACACGATCGACGACGAGATCGCCTGGGGCAGGCAATGGCAGGCCAAGCTCGCCGAGGGCCGGTGGGTCGGGATCCACTGGCCGGCCGAATACGGCGGACGCGGCGCGTCGCCCGTGCAGGTCGCGATCTTCAACATGGAGTACGCGCGCTCTCGTGCGCTCCAACCGGTCAATCGCGTCGGTATCAACCTCGCCGGCCCGACCCTGCTCGCGCACGGCACCGAGATCCAGAAGCAGCGTGGGTTGCCGACGATCCTCGACGCGACCGAGATCTGGTGTCAGCTCTTCTCCGAGCCCGACGCGGGCTCCGACCTCGCGTCGCTGTCGACCCGTGCGGTCGCGGTCGACGACGGGTTCCTGCTATCGGGTCAGAAGGTGTGGACCAGCTACGCGCAGTTCGCGAGCTTCGGGATCTGTCTGGCGCGGACCGATGCCGAGGCGCCCAAGCACCAGGGCATCTCCTACATCGTCGTTCCGATGGATGCGCCCGGGATCGAGATCCGTCCGCTCGTGCAGATCACCGGCGAGGCGGAGTTCAACGAGGTGTTCCTCGACGAGGTGTTCGTCCCGGCCGACCACGTGGTCGGGCCGCTGCATGCGGGCTGGGCCGTCGCCAACACGACCCTCGCCCACGAGCGCGGCACCGCCTTCCCGTTCAAGGAGCAGGTCGTCCACGAGGTGTACCTCGACGAGATCTACCAACTCGCCGCCCACCTCGACCGTCTCGACGACCCCGACATCGCCGATGCGCTCGCCGCGGCGTTCGTGGAACTGCGGGTCCTGCGGCTGCACAATTGGCGCACCCTCTCGCGGCTCACCCGCGGGATCGAGCCCGGTCCCGAGAGCAGCATCGTCAAGCTCCAATGGACCGACATGACCCAACACCTCTCCGCGACGGCCCTCGACGTGTGCGGCCCGGCGGCTCCGCTCGGCCCCGGTGCCCACGATTCGCCCGGCGACGGGAAATGGCAGCGGCAGTGGCTCTGGAGCATGGCTGCCTCCATCGCCGGTGGGACGAGCGAGGTGCAGCGCACCATCCTGGGCGAGCGGATGCTCGGACTCCCGAGGTGACTGCTACCCTCCCCCTGCGGTCTCGCGAACGTGCGGGCCGGCCCGGCGCTGTGCCGGTGTGTGTGAAAGAAAGCGTGTAGCTCAATGCCTACCGGCACCGTGAAATGGTTCAACAGCGAGAAGGGCTTCGGGTTCATCGCCCAGGAGGGCGGCCCCGACGTGTTCGTGCACTTCTCGCAGATCGACATGCCCGGGTACAAGAGCCTCGACGAGGGCCAGAAGGTCGAGTTCGAGGTGGGCGACGGTCCCAAGGGCCCCCAGGCCCAGCAGGTCCGCGCCGTCTGACCGACCGGCGGCCTCGCCACCGAGATGATCACGAGCCGACCGATCTCGACGCGTTCAGCGTGTCGGGGTCGGTCGTCTCGCGTCTGGCGTTCGCAGAGGGCGGCTCGCGCGATCACGCGCCCCGCGTGCCCACCCACAGGGTGAAGCGCATCATCGCGAGGTAGCCCATCCGTGCGTAGATCGACCGTCCGAGGTCGGAAGCGATCAGCATCGCGGGTTTCAAAGGATCGGCGAAGGTCGCGGCCCAGGTGATCGCCTCGCCGAAGCCGCGGCCGCGGGTCTCGGGTCGGTTCGACACGAGCGTGACGTCGACGACGCGATCGGTCACGAACGCCGCCGCGGTTGCGACCGGCGCGCCGTCGGAGTAGCCGACGTAGAGGTGCCAGTCCGGCGTCGAGACCAACGCCTCGGGGACGAGGCAGCCTGCGGTCCAGGGCTGCACCTCGGCGATGGGATATGCCTCGGCGAGCGTGCGCTCGAAGTCGTGGAGCGTCGCGGTGTCGGCCACCTCGACGATCGCGAGTCGGTCGTGCCGGGCGTGCCGGTCGGGGTCGGTGCCGTCGGCCGGGCGCACCATGAGCGGGGGGTGCCCGACCGGGTGGAGACCCAAGGCGCGCAGGTCGGGGGTCGGGAACGCGCTGTAGAGCAGGTACCCGCCGCCCGACCCTGCGGCGTACGCGGTGTGCAGGGCGGCGGCCGCGGCGGCGGCCTGGGCGGCGTCGAGCGGACGCGACCAGTGCGCCGGATTGCCGAGCAGGCTCACACAGCCGGTGTCGGTCCAGCTCACCCCGAGCGACTCGTCGTGGCCATGACGGCCGCCCGCCGCGGTTGCCCAACTCGACCACGCCGCGACCTCGGCGCGGCAGAAGTCGTTGAGCAGGTTGTCGCCGGACGCGGTGACCGCGTCGTAGCCCGGATCGAGGTACTCCTCGGGCGCCGCCATCAAGCTGTCGTCACTCACGGTGCACGGTCCGAGTCACAGGAGCGTCCGAGTCACAGGAGCGTCCGAGTCACAGGAGAGTCCGAGTCACAGGAGAGTCCGAGTCACACGAGCCCGAGCAGGCCAACGAGGTCGTCGAACTCGTGCGTGCCTGATTCGTGCGTGCCGGATTCGTGGGGACCGGACTCGCGGGGACTCGGGTGGCCGTCGTCGTGCGGTCGGGTGTGGTCGGGCTCGCGGTGGGAACGTCGCACGTACACGGGGGTCATGCCGTGGGCCGCAGGCCCCGCGACGTCGCAGTTCCAGGTGTCGCCGACGAAGAGAACGTCGGCCGGGTCGTGTCCGAGTCGTTCCAGGGTGTGGTCGTAGATGCGCGGGTGCGGTTTGCGCGCACCGACCCACGCCGAGCTGATCATGTCGTCGACGTGATCGTGGAGACCGGAGGCCGCCACCGCCTCGCGCAGGTCCCAGTCCCAGTTGGAGCAGATCGTGAGCCGGACCCCGCGGGCGCGCAGTTCGGTGAGCACCGTCGCCGCCTCGGGGTAGGCCACCATGCGTCCGGCGCCGTTCGAGGCGCGGAACGCGTCGGCGATCGCGTCGTGGTCGCTCGCGGGGACCTCGCACTCGCGCAGGAGATCGACGACCCGGCGGCGTTGCCAGGCGACGTAGTGGTCGCGCGACCGGGAGTGCTCGTCGTGCTCGATCCCGTCGATCCCGTCGTTGAAGAAGCGCCAGATCACGTCGTCGCGGGCGACATGGCCGAACCGGGCGAGCACCGCGCTGATCGGTTCGAAGGCGCCCTCGCGTTCGGCGAGCGTCCCGTAGAAGTCGAAGATCACGGCGCGGTACGGCATGGCGCGATTCTCGCGCAGGTCCCCGCGAGTCGACCGCGAGATGTTGCGCTCAGCGGCTCAGCGGCTCAGGCGTTCGGGAGCGCGGCGAGCACGTCGGCGAGCGGTGCGTGGTCGGTGCTATCGGCGTCGAGGTGGGCATACCGGACGTGGTCGCCCGGACCCACCACGAACGTCGCGCCGAGTTGGGTGACGCGCTTGCCCGCCTTGTGGACCTTGTGGCCGCGTTTGCGGGTCGCCCGGGTCGCCTTCCAGGTCCGGGGGTGGAACATGCCGACGAACGAACTCACCGCGACCGCCGCGGCCGCGGCCGCGTCCCCTTCGTCGTCGACGAATACCGGATAAGGGATCTGCTCGTCGTCGACGAACGCCTGGGCGTACCGCACGCTGCCCGTGCCGATCGCGACGATCTCGCCGCCGCGTGCCGTGACCTCGGAGTGGATGTCGCGCAACTGCGCGGCGTGCTCGCGGCAGTGCAGTCAGCCGAAGTGGCGCAAGAACACGAGCACGACGGGCCGATCCGCCCACGCCTCGCCGAGGCGACGCACGGCGCCGGTATGGTCGGGGAGTGCGATCCCGGCGAGCGCAGCGATGTCCACGGCGGCGAGACTATTCCCGGTGTTCATGGTTCCCGGATGTTCGTGACCATATGTTCGTGACCACATGTTCCTGACCACATGTTCGAGAAGGTCGAGCTGTCCGTGAGGGCCGAGTTGTCCGTGAAGGTCGCGCTTCCATGACCGGCCCGCGTCCCCTGGCGTTCGTGACCGGCGCGAGTCGCGGGATCGGCAAGGCGATCGCGATCGCCCTGGCGGCCGCGGGCCACGACATTGTCATCACCGCGCGGACCGTCAACGAGGGCGACTCGATCGACGAGCGCACCGGCATCGCGCTGCCCGGAAGCCTCGCGACCACGGCCGACGAGATCGAGCGGCGCGGCGCGGCCGTGATGCCGCTGCCGATGGATCTGGTCGACGATGCGACGGTCGACGCCGCCTGCCGCCTCACGGTCGAGCAATGGGGACCGCCCGACGTCGTGGTCAACAACGCCATCTATCAAGGCGCGGGGACCTCGGAGCGGTTCCTCGACACGTCCGACGAGGCGCTCGCCAAGACGTTCCACGGCAACGTGCTCGCGCAGTTCCGGGTGCTGCACCGCCTCCTGCCGCCGATGATCGCCCAGGGCGGCGGAACCGTCATCAACGTGGTCAGCGCTGCCGGGCTCGGCGACCCGCCCGCGCCGGTCGGTGAGGGCGGTTGGTCGCTCGCGTACGGCACGAGCAAGGGTGCGCTCTGCCGGGCGACGGCGACGCTGCACCTCGAGCTCGCCCCGCTCGGGGTGTCGGTGTTCGGCCTCGAACCGGGGGTGGTGTTCACCGAACGCATGGTCGCGGTGCACGGCGACACCTTCGCCCGCTCGACCGGGACGACGGGGACGACCCCCGACGTGATCGGGCGCGTCGCGGCGTGGCTCGCTACCGAACCGGCGGCCGCTCGATGGCGCGGCCGCAACGTGCACGCGCAGCCACTCGCGGCCGACCTCGGCCTCACCTGAGCGCAGACCACGCACCGCTCGGCGCTCGACCTGCCTAGGCTCCTCGACCTGCCTAGGCTCACGGGGTGCGGCGATCTCGGACCTTGGTGTTGCTCCTCGCCGGGCTCCTGGCCGTGGCGGGGGCCTCGGCCGGGATCTCGGTGGTCCCCGCGTCGCCGGCCGCGGCACAGGGGACCCTGCTCGTACCGCAGGCGCTCGTGCGTCAGTCCGGCGTCGTCACCGGCTCGGTCGGCGCGCTCGCGACCTACGACCAAGCGGGCTCGACGGTGGTGCCCGCCGGCGTCGTGTCGCTCGGGCCGGGGCCTCACCGAACGTACCGGTCGTACCGTCTCCCGCCGACGATCGCGGAGAGCGACGTCTGGGGGATCAGCGTCCGGACGCATCTGAACGCTCCTGCCAAGGCGCAACAGGTGCTCACCTGGTACCTCCGCAACTTCACCACCAACCGCTGGACGAAGCTCGACACGAACGTCGAGATCGACGCGGCCGAGGCCGGAACCTGGTACGACCTCGACTTCTACGCGCTCGGCACGCTCGCCGACTACATCTCGCCGACCGGCGAACTCCAGGTCCGCACGACCGCGACGAACCGACCGACCATCACCCATCTCGACACCGAGTGGATCGAGATCGACCACGGGCCGCGTCCGACGACACCCGGTTGGCAGCCGCCGCTCGGCACACGCTGGCAGTACCAGCTGCAGCCACCCGTCGTGGTCGACGTCACCGGCACCGCGTGGGACGACGGAGCGATCGTCGTTCCCGAGGCGTTCGACATCGATCTCTACGAGGCCGACGGGGTCACTCCAGCGGCCGCGACCGTCGCCGCGGTCCACGGCCGCGGCGCCCGCGCCATCTGCTACGTGTCGGCCGGATCGTACGAAGACTGGCGGCCCGACGCCGCGGCCTTCCCCGCGGTCGTGCTCGGCAGGGGCAACGGCTGGCCCGGCGAACGTTGGCTCGACGTGCGCCGTCGCGACCTGCTCGTGCCGATCATGGCGGCCCGCGTCGCGCAGTGCGTCACCGCGGGCTTCGACTCGGTCGAGTTCGACAATGTCGACGGCGTGTCGAACCGCACCGGGTTCCCGTTGTCGCAGGCCGACCAGATCGAGTACAACCGCGCACTCGCCGACCTCGCGCACTCCTTTGGACTCTCCGTCGGGTTGAAGAACGACCTCGCGCACCTCACGCCGCTGTTCTCGTGGTTCGACTACGCGATCAACGAGCAGTGCAGCCAGTACGCCGAGTGCACGCTCTACGACCCATGGACCGACGCGGGCAAGCACGTCGTGCAGGTCGAGTACTCGGCCGCGTTGGGCGCGTTCTGCCCCGACGCCATCGCGCACGGTCGCAGCGGGATCAAGAAGAGCCTCGATCTCACCGCCCTGCCCTATTCCCCCTGCACCTGATCCCCCCTGCACCTGACGCCCCCTGCCCTGACGCCGTCGGCGAGTCGTGCCGGGTGCGTCGTGCCGGGTGCTCAGGCGGTCATCGTGTAGTTGCCGAGGGCGTCGAGTTCGGCCGTCATCCCGGGCGGGATCACGATGACCGTGAACGGCTCCTCGACGAGCGCGGGGCCCGCGATCGAGACGCCCGCGGCGAGCTGGGAGCCGTCGTAGACCTCGCAGTCGTGCCACGCCCCGAAATAGGCCCGGCGGACGCCCCGGCGGACCTCGGCCGGGTCGACCACCGTGCCGAGGGCCGCGAACTTCTCGGGCTTCGGCGTGTGTCCGCGCGCCGCGAGCCGTGCGCCACGCACGAGCGGCTGTTGGCTGCGGAAGCAGAAGCCGCGTTCGGCGAGGTGCTGGTCGTGGAACCGTTCGGCGAGATCGAGCAGGTGCGTCTCGTCGAAGTCGGTCCCTTCCGGGATCGGCACGCTCATGTCGAAGTTCTGGCCCGGGTAACACATCTGCACGTACAGGCCGATCTCGACGTCGGACTCCGACAGGCCCGCGGGTTCGAGTTCCTTGCGGCCTTCGTCGAGCAGGTCGGCGAGCAGAGCATGCAGACGCGCCACGTCGAGCTGGGAGAGTGGCGTCACGTAACTGCGCACGACGTCGACGACGTAGTCGGCGACGAGCACGCCGAGCGCGCTGAACGCGGGCGCGGCCTTCGGGACGACGATCCGTTCGATGTCGAGTTCCGGCGCGATCGCCCACGCGTGGACCGGGCCGTTGCCTCCGTATGCGATCAGCGAGAGCGTGCGCGGGTCGGCCCCGTAGCCGGCAAGCACCTTGCGGGTCGCGTTGGCCATGTTCGCGTTGACGATCCGTTCGATGCCCCAAGCCGCGTCGACGACGTCGATCCCGAGCGGTTCGGCGACCTCGCGGCGGATGGCGTCGCGCGCGGCATCGATGTCGAGGCGCATGCGTCCGCCGGCGAAACCGGCCTCGGGGAGGTAGCCGAGCACGAGGTCGGCGTCGGTCACGGTCGGCAGGGTCCCGCCGCGGCCATAACAGGCCGGCCCCGGCGTCGACCCGGCCGACTCGGGGCCGACGAGCAGTGCTCCCTGGCGAACGCGCGCGATCGAACCGCCGCCCGCTCCCACGGACTGGACGTCGACCATCGGCATCCCGATGTAGTACCGGTAGCGCCAGTTCCAATCGGTCTTGATCTCGGGTCGGCCGCCGCGCACGAGGCACAGGTCGTAGCTGGTGCCGCCCATGTCGACGGCGACGAAGTCGTCGATCCCGGCGTGGCGCGCCGTGACCGTCGCGCCCATGACGCCGCCGGTGGGTCCGCTGGCCAGCACGCTGACCGCGCGCCGTGCGACGTAGTCGGGCGGCATGACACCGCCGGTGCTCTGCATGATGAGCAGCGGGCCGGCGAATCCGCCCGTGCGGAGCTTGCCCTGGAGGTTGCCGATGTAGCGAGCGAGCTTCGGTGCGAGGTAGGCGTTGACGAGTGTCGTGGAGACCCGTTCGAACTCGGGGCCGCGCGGCATCACCTCATGGCTCAGGGTGATGTGGTCGACGTCGGGGAACTCCTCGAGGACGATGTCGCGGGTGCGCAGTTCGTGTTCGGGGTTCACGAACGAGAAGAGGTACATCACGGCGATCGAACGCACGCCGAGCTGACGGAGGCGGCGCACGCCGGCGCGTACTGCGTCTTCGTCGAGCGGGAGGAGTACCTCGCCCTGGAAGTCGAGGCGCTCGGGGATCGCGATGCGGGCGCGACGGCGGGCGATCGGCGCGGGGCCCGGTGCCGACGGATCCCAGATCTGCTCCTTGTGGCAGCGTCGCATCTCGATCTCGTCGCGGTGCCCTTCGGTGACGAGCAGGCCGGTGGCGGCGCCGTTCATCTCGATCATCGTGTTGTCGCCCGTCGTGGTGCCGTGCACGACGATCTCGAGGTCCGCGCAGAAGTCCGGGACCGCCATGCCGAAACGCTCGGCGAGCTGGGCGAGCCCCTGCATGACACCGGTCGACTGGTCGTCGAGCGTGCTCGGCGTCTTGTCGAGCACGACGTCGCCGTCGGGGGTCACGCAGATCAGGTCGGTGAACGTGCCACCCACATCGACGCCAACTCGGTATCCCATGTCGTGGTGAGGTGCGTCGATAGCTACGCGTCACGCGGGGCTATCGACGCACCTTGCTCCTCTCGGCGCGGAGGCGGTCGGTGGCTGCGGCGTCGACGGCCAGCGTGAGGTCGCTGAGGCTTCCCGTCAGCACGACCGCGTAGTCGCGTTCGGCACCTGCGACCGACACGTACTCGTCGAGCACGTCGTCGAGCACCGCTTGCGGGTCGCGATCGAGCGGGTCGCCCCACCCTCCGCCACCGCCGTAGTCGTACATCACGCGATCGCCGGCGCGCATCGGCACGTTGTTCGCCGTGTGTTCGACGCGGACCGGATCAGCGCTGCCGTACCGCAGGATCATCTCGTTGGGCGAACCGTTCTTGCCGCCACAGATCCCGACCATCGGGTACTTCATCCCGACGACGTACGTGTAGACGGTCGAGTCGACGCGCACTTCCTTCTCGTAGTGGCTGCCGCAGATCCCGCGCCACTGCCCGGCCCCGCCACTGTCGGTGCGGTAGTCGCGACTCCATTGCACGTGCGGGAACAGGCTCTCGTTGATCTCCGCCGTCGCCTTCCAGAGATTGCCGAAGCTCGTGCTCAACGCACCCCACGCGTCGATCCCCTTCGCCGCGTTGCACCAGCCGGCGTACACCTCGGCGCTGTGATCGACGAATGCCTGCCCGGTGCGCGGGTCGATCCCGCGGATCACGGTCGGAATCCCGGTCTTGTACGTCTGGGGGACGGCCTTGTCGGGGAGCACGTGCTGCATGGCGAGCGCGATGACCTCGCCGACATCGGCGCCGGGGTGGTGCGTTCCGGCGCTGACCGGCTTGCCCGGTGCCGGGTTGAGGACGCATCCGGGCGGCACGACCAGCTCGATGCTCTCGAAGAAGCCTTCGTTCTTGGGGATCTCGGGGTCCATCATCGAGGCGAGTTGGCCGATGGTGTAGCCGCGCGTGTTGCCGAACGTGCTCCACGCCTGGAGTTCGGGGCGAGTGTCGCTGCCGGTGAAGTCGATCGAGATGTCGCTGCCCGAGACGGTGATCGCGACATGCAGGTGCACGTCGGGGTTGCCGAGCGGGTCGTGGTCGACGTAGGCGTCGGCCTCGTACACGCCGTCGGGCCACGACGCGACCTCTTCGCGGAACCGCTTGGCCGCGTAGTCGATCATCGCGTCGACGGCCTGTTCGACGCGCTCGGTCCCCTGACGCAGCAGGATCTCTTGCAGTCGCGAGACGCCGAGCTGCGCGGCGCCGATCTGGGCGCGGAGGTCGCCGATGTAGTCGGGGATCCGGTTGTTCACCTGCAACGCGTACAAGACGTCGCGCCGTTCGCGGCCCTGGTCGATCACCTTCACGACCGGCCAGCGGACGCCCTCGCCCCAGATGTCGGCGGCGGTCACGTTGTACCCGCCGGGCACCGCCCCACCGGTGTCGCCGTGATGGCACTGGATCGACGCGATCAACACCATGCGCCGCGTGCCCGTCGCGGGATCGTCGGCGAACACCGGCGCGAACACGTTGTAGTCGGGGAGGTGCCCGCCGCCGTGATACGGGTCGTTCGCGACGAACACGTCGCCCTCGCGGAACTCCTCGACGCCGAGGAACTCGAGCGCGAAACGCACCGGCAGCGTGCTCGTGAGCATGAACTGGGGGATTCCGACCGACAGCGCGGCGAGGCGGCCCTGCGCGTCGAGGATCGTCGCGTTGCGTTCGTTGCTCTGGTTGAGGATCGGTGTGGTCGCGGTCCGGCTGACGTAGACGGCCATCTCGAAGCAGATGGTCTCCATGCCGTTGCGGACGACCTCGGCCGTGACCGGATCGAGCCTTGCCGCCGTCGCGGCCGCGAGGCGCCCCCGGCTGGCGGCGAGGCGGGCGATGTCGACACTGGTCATGGCGGCGACCCCCGGACGCGAAACCTGACACGAACGTCAGGATGCTAACCGGCGTCAGGCGGGCGGGCCACGGCGTCTGGCAGGTGGGGGCTCGGGCCCCCGCATTCCTCAGGCCAGGCCGCAGTCCTCGGCCGTGGCCGCGAGCATCGCCTCGAGGTCGGTCGTATCGGTCCCGGTGATCGGCGCCGTGGCGAGCAGGAGGAGATCGGAGATCGCGAGCTGCGCGCCCAGCTCGCTCGCCATGCACGACGCCACCGATTCGTCGTCGGGGGTCTCGTCGACGAACTGGTCGAACAACACGGTGGTCAGCGTGTCGGCGGTGAGGCAGGCGTCGAACACCGAGCCGATCCGCTCGACGTAGCGGTCGGCCGCCGCGGCGTCGGTCGTGAGCCGGGTGGCGGCAGCGAGCTCGGTGGGGTCGAACTCGGCCTGGAGGTCGGTCACGACGCAGTCGTACTCGGCGCGGGGCAGGTCCGCGCCGAGCTGTTCGGCGACCAGCTCGGTGAGCGCCGTCGCCGACTCGGCCGCGTCCGGGGGTGCGCCGGGCGCCGAACCGGGCGAGGTGGTGCCCGCGGGGGTGGTGCCCCCGGAGGTGGTGCCCCCGGAGGTGGTGCTCGCCGGCGAGGTGCTCGCCGGCGCGCTGCGCCCGGTCTCACCGCCGCCGCACGCGGCGACGGTGAGACCGAACAGCAAGGCGCTCGTCAGGTGGCGCCGCATTCCGCTCCGATTTCTTGGAAGCGGGTCTGGAACGCGGTCACGAGTTCGTCGTCGGTGCCGACGCCGATCCGAAGGAAGTCGCCGAGCGTGAACTCCTCGGCGGCCGCGTCGAGGATGCACTGCGCGACCTCGTCGTCGACGCCGGTGGGGATCTGTGCGCCGAGCGCGTCCTTCACCCGCTCACTCGACGTGCAGTCGTCGAAGATCGTCGCGATCGTCTCGACGATCTCACCATCGGGAGCGGTGGCGCTCTCGCTGATCGCGGTGAGCTCGTCGAACGACAGCTCGTCGATCATGGCCTCGGTGATGCACTCGATCTCGTCGTCGGGGAGGCTGAATCCCGCACTCTCCGAGAAGCCCTCGGCGAAGTCCTGCGCGAACGACGACAGATCACTGTCTGCCGGTTCGGTGGTTTCGGTGTCGTCGGTGTCGTCGGTGGTTTCGGTGTCGTCGGTGGTCTCGGTGTCGTCGTCCGTTGCTTCGGTCGTGTCGGAGTCTTCGTCGGCCTTGGGGTCGTCGCTGCCGCCGCACGCGGCGGCGACGAGCGCGAACCCGGCCAGCAGCGCGAGCGAGCGCCGGCGGAACGTCTTCATGTGGGGTCCTCTCGGGGATGGCTGGGTGGGGGATTCCGGGTCTCCATCGGCCGCGAACCGCCGTTTCGGAGCGGTCAGGTCCCCCACAGATCGGTGAGGACCGCGGCGGCGGCCTCGGGCTGGACCACCGGCCAGAAGTGACCGCACTCGAGCACGTGCAGGCGGCCGCCGACGCGCCGGGCGAGCCGCTCGCCCATCTCGACCGGCGCGTACTGGTCGTCGCGGCCCCAGAGAATCGCGGCCGGTCGGCGCGCGCCGAGCGCGTCGACCGCTGGTTGCCACTCGCGTCCCACTTCGATCGCGGAGCGGTAGAGCGCGAGGATGCAGTTGCGCATCGTCTCGTCGACGGCCGATGCCATCTCGGTCGCGGCCGCGTCGCCGAGTTCGGGTGCCAGCGCACCCGCGAGCAGTTCGGGTGTGAGCATCGCCATCACTTGCTCGCCGAGTTCGGGCGTCTGCCACGCCTGCGCGGTGTCGTGCCAGACGTAGGTCTCGTCGACCGGCCCGCCGCCGCATGCCCACGTGCGGATCAGGTCCGGGCGTGTCGACGCGACGCGTTGGGCGAGCAGACACCCCCAGTCGTGGCCGACCAGATCGACCGGTTCGCCGATCGCCTCGATCGCGGCGGTGATCCAGCCGGCGTAACTCTCCTTCTGCGGTGTGAAGCCGTCGGGGAGCGGGGTGTCGAACCCC
>SXJQ01000275.1 GCA_005779345.1 Actinomycetota bacterium | reverse complement strand
TCGACACCTCTCGGCCGATATCCATCGGGGCGAGCGCCATCGACCCACGCGAAGAATCCCGCGCGCGGTGCGTGCTGTGCGGTTGTGGTGCCGGCGAGCGCGGCCCGGACCTCGGCCTCGAACGTGCGGGCCATGCCGACCCCGTTCTCGTGCTGGGGGAAGCCCTCGTACGTCGTGAACGCAGGGAACGCGCGGCCGGCGAGCAGGTAGTACTCGTCGGAGGCGAAGGCGAGCCGCCGGCCGAGTGTGTCGGCGAACACCGACTGCCACCGCTCGACCACGTCGATCACCGCGCCGGCCTCGGCGCGAGTGTGCGGTCGCATCTCCGGCTCGCGGTTGTGGGCGCTCACGCCGAGTGGCACCACGCCGATCGACGCGAGTGCCGGGAAACGGTCGAGGACGCCGAGGAGTGTGTCGTCGAGCACGGAGCCGTCGTTGATCCCGGGGCAGCAGACGACCTGACCGTGCACCTCGATGCCCGCGTCGAGGATCGGACCGAGCCACCGCAGGCTCGTCGCGCCACGACGATTACGCAACAGGCGGGTCCGCACGTCGGGGTCGGTGGCGTGAATGCTCACGTACAGCGGCGAGAGGCGCTCGGTGACGACCCGTTCGAGGTCGGCTTCGGTGAAGCGGGTCAGGGTCGTGAAGTTGCCGTAGAGGAACGACAGCCGATAGTCGTCGTCCTTCAGCGACAGGCTCGTGCGCATACCCGGCGGGAGCTGATGGATGAAGCAGAACGGACAGTGGTTGTCGCACGTACGCACACGATCGAAGACGGCACTGTCGAGCTCGAGCCCGAGCGGTGCGCCTGCCGCCTTGTGCACCACCAGCGAGGTCTCGAGCCCGCCGCGCCGCAACTCGAGGTCGACCTCGGCCTCGTCGGCCTGGTGCTGGTAGCGAATCACGTCGCGCACGGCCTCGCCGTTGAGCGCGAGCAGTTCGTCGCCGACGAGCACGCCCGCCGTGTCGGCCGGAGATCCGGGCGCGACGGCAACGACGCGTGCAGCAGGCATGAGGCCAGTGTACGGGCCACCCCGACATATCCTCCGCCGGTGACCGTCGAACGCGTGCTGCTCGCCGAGCCCCGCGGCTTCTGCGCCGGTGTCGAGATGGCCATCAAGGCGTTGGCGTGGATGGTGCGAAGCTTCGAGCCGCCCGTCTACTGCTATCACGAGATCGTGCACAATCGACTCGTGGTCGAACGATTCCAGGAACTCGGGGTCGTCTTCGTCGACGACGTCGCCGAAGTTCCCGCGGGGGCGCCGCTCATGCTCTCTGCCCATGGCTCGGCACCGGAAACAGTCGCCGCGGCACGCGAGCGCGGCGGTTATGTCGTCAACGCGGTCTGCCCCCTCGTGACCAAGGTGCACCACGAAGCCAAGGTCCGAGCCCAGAAGGGCTACACGATCCTCTACGTCGGTCACGCCGGTCACGACGAAGCGGTCGGCACGCTCGCGGTCGCGCCCGAAGCCATGCGGCTCGTCGAGCACGAACACGACCTCGCCGACACGCTCGCCGCCGTCGGCCCCGATGCGCCCGTCGCGATGCTCGCCCAGACGACCCTCGCACTGAGCGAATGGCAGGGGATGCTCGACCGGACGCGCGAGCAGTTCCCCGCGCTCTGGACGGCGGCGCGCAACGACCTGTGTTTCGCGACCACCAACCGCCAAGCCGCGCTCACCGAAATCGCGGCGCGCGCCGACGCGGTCGTCGTCATCGGGAGCGCGAACTCGTCGAACACGCTCGCGCTCGCCAAGGTCGCGAGCGATACGGGCTGCCCGGTGGTGCTGCGCGTCGACGGTCCCGACGAGCTCGACCTCGCTGCGCTCGGGACGGCACGGGTGGTCGGCGTCACGGCCGGCGCCTCGGCACCCGAGGAGCTCGTCGAGGCCGTCATCGCGAAGCTCGCGCCCGCCGAGGGAGTGGAACGCGTCCGGGTCACCGACGAAGACGAGTACTTCCCGCCACCGCGGGAACTACGCGAACTCATGCCCGCGCTCGACACGCTCGCCGCGCTGCTCGTCGGCGCCGATCCGGCCCGGGCGCGAGCACTCGGCGGCCCCCTCGGCGCCGACCGCGAGCGCGACGCATCGGCGGTACTGGCGGCGCTGCGATGATCCCGATCACGGTCGACCACCTCCGCGTCTATCTCCACCTGCTCGGAGCGACGGTCTGGGTCGGTGGTCAGATCGCGCTCGCCGGCGTCGTGCCCGTCTTGCGGCGCCACGCCGACCCCACGGTCGTGCGGGCGGTCGCGCGACGGTTCCAGATGTTGGCCTGGCCGGCGTTCGCGCTGCTCCTCGCGACCGGCGTATGGAACCTCGTCGCGATCAACGTTGCCGATCAAGCAGGCGCCTTCCTCGCGACGCTCATGGTGAAGCTCGTGCTCGTCGCGCTGTCGGGGCTCGGCGCAGCGGCGCACGCGTTCTTCACCGGCCCGGCGGTGTCGGCCGCGGCCACCGAGGCCGACCAACGTCGACGACGTGCGCTGAGCGGCGCCACCGCCGGGCTCGGTCTGTTGTTCGCGGTCGCGGCCGCCCTGTTCGGCGTACAACTCTGAGTGGTCGCGCCGGTCGCTCCGGTCGCGATCGAGCTCTACCGGTCGATCGGGTTCGGCGCCTGACCGGACGCCCGGCGTGCCGATGACCGGCGTCCCGAAGCGCGGCGCCCCGAGTCGCGCAGCGCGTTCGCCTCGTCGAACAGCCGCTGGAGCTCGGCGTGCAATCGGGCGTTGAGCTCGTCGACCAGCTCACGCTTCACCACGCTGCCGGTCCGCGCGGGCGGCGTGATCGGGTCGCCGACGAGCACGACACCGCCGCGACCGAACCGCGGCAGGCGCCCAGGCCCGCGCCACGCCTCCTCGGTGCCCGCCAGCGCGATCGGAACGATCGGTACCTGCGCTTTGATCGCGAGGTACGCGGCGCCCGGCTGGAGCACCTGGATCGTCGGCCCGTGCTGGCGGGTGCCTTCGGGGTACACGGCGAGCGGTTCGCCGCCATCGAGGATCTTCAACGAGTCGCGCAGCGGGCCACGGTCGGAGCCGTCGCGCTCCACGGCGAAGCCGCCGAGGAGGGTGAACACCCGACCGAGCAACGGGACTCGGAACAACGAGGCCTTGCCCATGTACCGCACGCGTCGCTTCGTCGCCATGGCGAGCCACGGGATGTCGAGCATCGAGCGGTGCGACGGCGCCAGCACGCACGCACCGGACGTCGGCACCTTGGCCCCGTCGACGACCCGCGCGCGATAGGGCCAGAAGCAGGTCGCCCGCAAGACGACCCGCGCGAAGCGGTAGAAGCGAACTTGCGAGCCACTCACGGCGCACCACCGGCCGAGCGGTAGAGGTCGACGATCTCGGCCACCACGGCATCGATCGTACGTCGGGTCGTGTCGACCACGACGGCATCGTCGGCCGCGATCAGTGGTGAGACCGCGCGCGTGGAGTCGAGTCGGTCGCGGCGGTCGATGTCGGCGATGAGATCGTCGAGGTCGACGGCACGTCCGGCTTCGGTCTCCTCACGAAAGCGTCGCTCCGCCCGCTCCCGCGCGCTCGCGACCAAGAACACCTTGAGACGAGCGTCCGGGAACACGACCGTGCCGATGTCGCGCCCCTCGACGACACAGCCGTCGCGGTGGCTCGCCCAGCGACGCTGGTGTTCCACGAGGCGGCGACGGACCCCGGGGTGGGCCGACACCTCCGAGACCGCCATCGTCACCTCGCGCCCGCGGATCTCCTCGCTGACGTCGTCGCCGTCGAGTCGCGTTCGACCTGCCTCGAGGTCGATCGTGACGCGCGCGGCGATCTCCGCGCACGCCGCGGCATCGGCAGGTGCGACCCGTGCCCGCAGGCAGGCGAGGGTGATTGCTCGGTACATCGCGCCGGTGTCGAGCATCGTGACCCCGAGCGCCGCGGCAACGCGCTGCGACACCGTCGACTTGCCGGCACCGGCCGGGCCGTCGATCGCGAGGACGCCCAGCGGCGCGGTCGACGCCGTCATGCGCCGGTGACGAGGGCGAGGTGCTCGTGGAACTCCGGATAGCTCGATCCGACCGCACGCCAACCGCGGACCGCGCTCTCACCGTCGATCGCGTTCGCGGCGATCGCCACGGCCATGGCGATTCGGTGGTCGCCGTGGCTCTTCAACTTCGAGGCCCGCGGCGCGCCCCCACGGATCACGAGGCCATCGGCGAGCGGCTCGCAACCGACACCGAGCTGGGTGAGCTCCTGGTGGATCGTGCCGATCCGGTTGCTCTCCTTGACGGTGAGTTCCGCGGCATCGTGGATCTCGGTGACACCCTCGGCGAATGCCGCCGCGACGGCCAGCGCAGGGATCTCGTCGATCACGGCCGGGACCTCGGCGCCCGCGATCGTCGTCGCGGTGAGCGGGGCGTGGCGGACGTGGATCTCGCCGACCGGTTCGCCGGCTCGCACCTCGCGCTCGCGCACTTCGATCGCGGCTCCCATGCGCCGCAACACCTCGACGAAGCCGATCCGTGTCGGGTTGAGCGCGACGTCTTCGATGACGAGGTCGGAGCCGGGCGTGATGGCTGCCCCAACGGCGAAGAACGCAGCCGACGACGGGTCGGCGGGAACCACGAGATCGAACGCGTCCCACCCGCCGCGTTCGACGACGACCGTGAGACCGTCGACTCGGATCGGCGCGCCAAACGCACCGAGCATGCGCTCGGTGTGGTCGCGGCTGCGAACCGGTTCGGTCACGATCGTGGCGCCGTCGGCCTGGAGGCCGGCGAGGAGCACACAGCTCTTCACCTGCGCGGAGGCGACCTGCGACTCGTGGACGATGGCCTGGAGCGCGCGACCGCGCACCACGAGCGGCGCCTGGTTCCCGTCGTCGCGACCATCGATTGCCGCCCCCATGCGCCGCAGCGGCTCGACGATCCGTCGCATCGGGCGCGCCCGCAGCGACGCGTCGCCGGTGAGGATCGACACGAACGACTGCCCGGCGAGGATCCCCGTGAGCAAGCGCGTCGTAGTACCGCTGTTACCGCAGTCGAGAACATCGTCGGGCTCGCGCAGCCCATCGAAGCCGGCTCCGGTCACGACGAGGCCGCCGACGATGTCGTTACTGCGGACGCCGAGGCGAGCGAATGCCCGACGCGTCGCGGCGACGTCTTCGCCGGTCGCGAGGTGCTCGACGCGACAGCGCCCGCGTGCGAGCGCAGCGAACATCACCGCGCGGTGCGAGATGCTCTTGTCGCCGGGAACGCGCAGCCGACCGCGCAGCGGCCGCACACCACCGAAGGAGAGCTCGGAGGGAAGCCCTGCGCTGCTCACTCGAGCTTCCCCCGCGTCACCGGGTACCCGAGATCGCGCAGCCCCACCTCGTACTCGACCGACGCCTCGGTATCGCTCACGACGAGCACCATCACGCCGCGATCACCTTCGAGGCTGTGCGCGAACTCGAGGTCGAACACGTTGACCGACAGGCGTCCGGCGAGCGTCGTGATCTCCGACAGCACCCCGGGCCGGTCGGGGACGAGCACCCGCAACTCCACGAGCGGGCCCGCGGAAGCCGCACCGATCGGCAACGACCGTCGCCCCTGCCGCGCTCGCTGGAGCATCGCGAGCAACCCCACCCGATCTCCCGCCGCGACCATCGCGCGCACCTCGGCGAGCTCCGCGAGGTAGCGATCGAACGAAGCGAGCACCGCGTCGCGGTTCGCGGTGAGGATGTCGGGCCAGATCGAGGCGTTGCCCGCGGCGATGCGGGTCATGTCGCGAAAGCCTCCTGCCGCGAGACGCAGCAGCGTCCCGTGCCGCGCGCTGACGCCGAGCGCGGTGTCCATGAGTACCGACGACGCGAGTTGGGGCACATGGCTCATCGTCGCGACGAACACGTCGTGGTCGTGCGGCGACAACGCGATCGCCTCGGCACCGAAGGCGGCAACGAGCGAACGTAAGGTGGCGAATGCAGTCGCATCGGTCCCTTCGGTCGGGGTGAGGACCCAGGTCGCCCCGGCGAACAGGTCGGCACGGCTCCCGTCGACGCCGTCTTGTTCGGACCCGGCCATGGGATGGCCGCCGACGAATCGACCCGCGGCGCCGGGCCGGGCGGCTTCCACGGCATCGACGACCGCGCCCTTCACCGATCCGACGTCGGTGACGACCGAGCCGGGTTCGGCATCGAGCGCCGCGATCGCGACCTCGGCCGTCGCTCCCACCGGCACGGCCACGAACACCACGTCGGCGCCGGCCACCGCCTCGCCGAGCGACGCCGCGACCGAGCCGACGACACCGAGTTCGAGCGCACGCGCCACACACCGCTCGTCGCGGTCCCAGCCGACGACCTCGATCCCCAGCGCGCCGAGCGAGGCCGCGACCGATCCCCCGATCAGCCCGGTTCCGAGCACGGCACACCGGGCGACGCCGGCGGGTGGCGAGAACGTCACGGCGTCACGGTCATGGGGCGTCACGGTCATGGCGTGTCACTCCGGCAGATCGTCGCGCAACGCCCGCGCGCCCTCGAGGTACACGTGATGAAGTTCGCCGCGCGCCTGGGTCCCGTAGAAATGCATCATGACCCGCACGCACCGTGGCATCCCGTGGGCGATGTCGAGTTCGCGCGCGCACAGGAGCGGCACGTCGCCCAACCCGAGTGCGCGAGCCGCCGTCGCGGGGAACTCGCTGTGCAGGTCGTCGGTCGCGGTGAAGATGATGCTGACCAGGTCGTCGTGCGCGATTTCGTTGCGGGCGAGCATCTCGGCGACGAGCCGCTGGGTCTTGCTCGCGATCTCTGCCTTCGTGTCGACCTCGCAGGTGATCGCGCCGCGCAGCGCCAAGAGCCTCACGGGAGGCCACCCTACCCGGCGTCGTTCAGCACCTTTCCCTGTGTTGCAGCGTCGAGCGCCCGCACCTCAGCCGTCGACAGAGGGCGCCATTGCCCCGGGGTGAGTGAGCGATCCGCGATCGGACCGATCCGGACGCGCACGAGTCGTTCGACCGGATGGCCGACGGCCGCGCACATTCGCCGCACCTGACGCTTCCGGCCTTCGTGCAATATCACCGCGACGATCGACGAGCCCCGCACTCCCGAACCGGGTTGCTGATCGACGAGACGCACCTTCGCGGGCGCGGTGATGCCGTCGTCGAGTTCGACACCCTCGCGGAGCCGCCGCAGTGTCGCCGGCGTCGGGACGCCATCGACCTCCGCGTAGTACTCCTTTTCGACGCCATGGCTCGGGTGCATCAACCGGTGGGCCAACTCGCCGTCGTTCGTCAACACGATCAGCCCCTCGGTGTCGAGGTCGAGCCGACCGACCGAGAACACCCGAGGCTCGGCCGGAACGAGCTCCACCACCGTCGGACGACCCTCCGGGTCCGAACTCGTGCTCATCACGCCGCGGGGCTTGTTCAACAGATAGTGGACGAGCGTCGTGTCGGACACGACCCGCACGCCGTCGAGTTCGATCGTGTCGCGGCCGGGGTCGACTCGCCGGCCGAGCACCGCGACCTCACCGTTGACCCGGATCCGGCCCGCGACGATCAGTTCCTCGGCGCGACGGCGAGACGCCAGCCCCGCGCGGGCCAACACCTTCTGGAGGCGCTCGCCGTCGGACTCGGTGTGGCCCGTCGTCACTCGGGGGCTTCGACGCCGGCCGCGAGGTCGGACGCGACCGGCTCGACTGCGACCGGCTCGACCGCGACCTTCTCGACCGCGACGGTCGCCCGGATCTCCGCGGCCGTCGGCGCGGGCGCGCTCTCGTCGGCCGGCACCTCGCCGGCCGGCACCTCGCCGGCCGGCAGCTCGTCGGGCGTCAGTTCGTCGGCGAGCACCTCGTTCGCTTCGGGCTCGCGGACGTGGAGGCCGCGTTCGAGCACCTCGACGATGTGAGCGTCGGGCATGAAGTCGGCGAGCGGAGGAAGGTCGGCGAGACTGTCGACGCCCAACTTCTCGAGAAACATCCGGCTCGTCCCGAACAACGCAGGGCTGCCGAGTGTCGGCTCGTGGCCAATCTCCTCCACATAGCCGCGTTGCACGAGCGTGCGCAGGGTCGCGTCGACATTGACGCCACGGATCGCCGACAGTTGTGCGCGGCTCACCGGCTGCTTGTAGGCGACGATCGCGAGCGTTTCGAGCGCGGGGCCCGACAGGCGCGCCGACTGGCCCTCGAGCACGAACCGCTCCACGTACGGAGCCTGTTCGGGATGGGTCTGGAAGCGGTACCCGCCTGCGACCCGCGCGAGCACGAAGCCGCGGCCGTCGCGTTCGTAGTCGCCAGCGAGCGCGGCACACAACGACTCGACCCGGGTGATCGGAATCTCGAGCAGCTGCGCGAGATCGCCGACCTCGACCGGTTCGGTCGCGGCCATCAACACCGCCTCGATCGCGGCGTTGAGTTCGGTCGTCGCAGGACCGATCTCGGTCGGAGTGTCGTCGTCCATGGGTGCGTCCTCCTGTCGTCGGGCGTCAGCCGAGTTGGTCGGCTTCGTGACGCAGGACGTCGTCGCGGCGAGCCTCGTCGCGCTCGGCTTCGGCGAGGGCGACGACCGTGTCCTCGTCGCCCCACTCGGCGAGCGACGCGAGATCGAGATCGACGCCCTCCCCTGGCGCGAGTGCGCGGATCGCGAGTTCGCCGAAACTCTCGGCCTGATCGAGGTCGACGAATCCCTGCTTGTAGAGCTCGAGACACGCGAGGAACCGCACGATCACCTCGAGGCGACTCGTGGCGCCGCGCGCGAGGTCGCGGAAGCTGACCGGCTCGGTCGGCGGCAACAGTGCGAGCACGGCCTCGATCTGATCGCGGACGCTGATGCGGATCGGGGCGACGTGATCGGTGATGACGGTCGGGGGAACTGCCTTCGGCGCAAGGCCCTTGGCGGCCGCCTGCCCGAGTTGGGTGAGCGAGAGGCGTTCGAGCGGGTCGGGGGCGATCGAGCGGAACGGTTCCTCGGGCCCCATCGTGCGCGGCAGGCTCGCCGCCGACCGGACCATCTGTTCGTGGATGGTCCGCGCCGCGTCCTGGAACGTCTTGCATTCGAGCAGCCGGGCGAGCAAGAAGTCGCGGTGCTCCCATTTGGCGAGTTCCTCGTCGAGCTCGACGTCTTCTTGGCCCGGGAGCAGCCGGCGGGTCTTGAGGTCGATGAGCGTCGCGGCGATCAGCAAGAACTCCGTCGCCGATTCGAGGTCGAGGTGCTCGGCGTCGCCGACCCGCGCCAGGTACTCGTCGACGATCGCGACGATCGAGATCTCCCACAGGTCGACCTCCTGCTTCAGGATCAGGTGCAGCAGCAGGTCGAAGGGGCCTTCGAACACAGGGGTTTGGACCTCGTAGCCCACGGCGGCGAGCTTACAGGGCGAATCACACGCCTGTCATCCTCGGCGCCCACCTACTATCGCCCGCATGGCACGGGTCTTTTCGGGCATCAAGCCCTCAGGCGACATGCAGATCGGCAACCTCGTCGGCGCCGTCCGTCGCTGGGTCGACGGTCAGGATCCGGCGGGCAGCGACGGCGCGAGCCGCCGCGATCAGGTGTTCTGCGTGGTCGACCTCCACGCGATGACCGTGCCGTACGAGCCGGCAGAACTCGCCGCCCGCACCCGGGAGGTCGCCACCCTCCTGCTCGCCGCCGGCATCGACCCCGACCGCAGCCTGCTGTTCCTCCAGAACCACGTCGGTGGCCTCCACGCCGAATGCACCTGGTTGCTCAACTGCGTCGCCGGGTTCGGCGAACTCCGACGTCAGACCCAGTTCAAGGACAAGTCCGCGGGCCAAGAATCGGTCTCGGTCGGTCTGTTCGACT
>SXJQ01000028.1 GCA_005779345.1 Actinomycetota bacterium | reverse complement strand
GAGGCGACCGACGAGCTCGATCGTCTCCGCGACCGGCATCTCCTCGGGCGTCGTGACGATGTCGACCGCGGTGATCGCCGGATCGGAGAGCAGCTCGACCATCCAGTCGGTCTGCTGGCGCACCGGGCCGACGTCGACCAGCTCGCGAATCGAATCGGCGGCGCCCAGTTGCGCGACGACGTGTCCGGACGCGGCGGCGTCGACGATGACGAGATCGAAGTCGGCCCGACCGGCGATCGCCTCGCGAACCTCCCACAGGACCTTGCCGATCGTGAGGATCTCCTTGACCCCCGGCGCAGCGGTGGCGACGAACTCGAACGCGCGCGCGACCGGGCCGATGCGACCGATGACCGGGATCCGGAGGTTGAGCTTGAGGTACTCCCGAAGCGAATGCTCCGTGTCCATCGTCATCACGAGCACGCCGGGGTACACCTCGACAGGGAGGTACCCGACCCGGCGGTGCTCGAACGCGTCGGTGAGGTTGCCCTTGGCGTCGACCTCGACGAGCAGCACCCGCTTGCCGTTGCGCGCCGCGACGAGCGCGAGCGCGGCGGAGATCGTGCTCTTGCCGACGCCACCCTTGCCGGTGACGACGAGGAGCCGACGGTCGAGGAGATCAGTCATCGCCCTCGACCGCGGCCGAGGCCGAGGTGTGCCAGACGAGGAGCACGCCGTCGCGACGCACGACGGCGAGCTCTTGGCGTCCGTCGCCCTCGAGGTCGCCGACTGCGGCCGTGCCCACGAGCCAGCCCCCGGTGAGCTTCGGCCAACCGTCGGGGATCGTTCCGTCGGCGGCGACCGCGGTGAGCAGGTCGAGTCCGTTGCCCGCGATCACCTCGGGCGTTCCGTCGGCCGCGAGATCGACCACGACGGGCGTGACGAAAAAGGCCATGTCGCTCGTCGTGTGCGGGAACCCGGCGAGCAGGTCGCCGGTCGCGCCGTCCCACGCGAGCAGGTGGTCGTCGTTGGGGAGTTGCAGGTCGGCCGCCTGCACGTCGAGCAACCGCGTCAGCCCGCCGCCCGGCGCCGCCACGTCGAGGTCGCCGTCGCCGTCGAGATCGGCGACCGTCGGCGCTCCGAAGCTCACGAACGTCGCCACCGTGTCGGTGGTCGTGCGTTGCGCGCCGAACCGGTCGAGCCCCGCGCCGTCGAGCCCGCCGGCCCACGTCAGGGGGAGGTCCTTATCGCCCGCCCGACCGAACACGCTCGTCGCGTCGGCGCCGAGGACGTAGGCGGGCCCGGCGGCCGACGCGGCGACGACCTCGACGCCCGGGTTCGGGTGCACGTCGGCGATCACCGCCGCGGCCAGGACACCACCGCCGATCGTGGGCAGGACCTCGAGCGCGACCATGCCCAACTTCGCGGGCCAGCCGCGGAGGAACCTGCCCGCGGCGTCGACGGCGTAGAGCCGTGTGTTGCCGAGCGTGCTCGCGGCACCGAGCAGCGCGAGCACGTCGACACCGTCGCCGATGTTGACCGGTTCCTCGTACGACTCCTGCGCGCCGACGACGATGTCGGGGCGGTCGTCGCCGTTGACATCGCCGATCACCGGCGCGGCGATGAGCTCACCGCCCTCGGCGACGCCGCTCTCGGGTGCGAACGTCACCTTGTGAGTCGTCGCGTCGATCGCCGCGACCTTGGCGGGGTCGACGAGCTGCACGGGGAAACCGTCGACGGTCGTTCCGTCGCCGTGCCAGGCGTAGAGGTGGCGATCCGCGGCAGCGACGACGATCTCGGGTCGGTCGTCGCCGTCGAGGTCGCCGATCGCGGGCTGCGCGTAGATGCCGGGCTTCGTGCGGTTGTACGCGTCCTGGGCGGCCGGGTCGTCGCGCGAGAACGCGTCGTCGACCCGCACGGCGGAACGCGCGGAGTCGCCGACCGGCGCGAAACCGCGGACCCGCTCGCCGTTGGTGTGCCAGGCCCAGACGTTGCCGTCGATGTCGGCCGCGACGATCTCGCTGCCGTTGCCCGCGTCGCCGTCGAGCTCGACGACCTTCGGGACGCCGACCATGAACGCCGAGCCCGGCGCGTCGAGGTCGTGACCCGCCGTCGATTCGGTCGGCCACCAGGCCGCGGCAGGGTTGCGGAGCGGGAAGCCATCGAGCTCGTCGCCGTTCACGTCGTACGCGTGGATCCTTCCGTCGTCGGTCGCCACGAGCAGTTCGTCGCCCGCATCGGCGTCGAGCTGCGCGAACACCGGACTGCTCGTGCCCGCGCCGTCGACACGGTCGTACCGGATCAGGTCGGGGTCGGTATGCACGAAGATCTGGTGCTGGTCGATCGCGACCACACGGTCGGCGGCGTCGCCGGGAGCGGTCACCACGACCCGCAGTCGCGCCGTGAAGCGCTCCTCGGCCGGGCGTTGGTTCGTCGCGTCGTACGGCACCCCGGTCGCCTCGAGGTCGGAGAGGTCGACCGTCACCCGCACCTCGCCGGATCCGGTTCGTCCGAGCTGCTCGGCGACGACGTGCCAGGAATCGGTCGCGGGTCCTTCGGGGGGTTGCAGGCCTGCCGCCCACTCGACCCGAACGTCGACGGCATCGTCGGCGAAGCGGCCGATGCTCGCCACGACCTCGACGGGCCCGGCCGCCGGGTCGACGACCTCGAACCAGCGGGGCGACTCCAGATCGATGCTGACGGGCGCGCCACCGTCGCGCGCCGTCCGCACCATCTCATAGGCGTTGATCCGTCCGTAACCGAACGTCGCATCCCAGCCAGGGGTCGTCGGATACCGCACGGTGTCGATGAACTCGCCGGTGCTCGCGCCGAGATCACCGGAGAAGTCGACATCGTCGGCCGTCGCCCGTGCGAGCTGGACGATCTCGCCCGCCGTGAGATCGCGACCGCCGTCGCGCGCCGCCGAGACGACGAGGCCGACGACGCCGCTCATGATGCCGGTCGCCTCGCTGCTGCACGAGCTCGACGGCACGCTGACGAGCGTGCGACCACCGAAGTTCGTGCAGCCGTTCAGCGCCAGGTAGCCCTCGATGTCGCCCCCGAGCAGCGGCTCCTTCTCGGTGACGGAGTTGACCGCGAGCGTCCGGTCGAGCAGTCCCGGCAGGTTCGCGTGCTTGCTCGCCTCGTCGGCCATCGACGCCACGACCACGACGTCGTGCTCCCACGCGAGATCGATCGCGTCCTGCGCGACGCGTGGGTTCGTCACCGCGCCGAGTGCCTCCTGCACGACCGCGGCGCCACTGTCGACGGCGAACAGCACCCCGGCGGCGAAGCGGCCACCGTCGGCCACGAAGCTGTCGCTCACCCGCACGGGGACGAATCGGCACCGCGGGCAGGTCCCCACGTCGCCAAACCCGTTCGCGGCCGCGGTCGAATCGAGCGCCTCCCCCGTGCCGTGCCCGTACGCGACGGTGTCGAGCGGATTGTTGTCGCCGTAGAGGAAGTCCCAGCCCGAGATGTCGTCGACGTAGCCGTTGTCGTCGTCGTCGACACCGTCGCTGAACGCGTCGTCGAGGATCAGGTCCTCGGGGTCGGGGAGGCCGTTCGCGTTGCGATCGGTGATCGCGCCGAAGTCGGTGATGTCGAACACGCCATCGCCGTTGCAGTCGGTGTCGACCACGGTGCGGTCGGTGCCGCCGGTCGTCGCGGTCGGTGCCGCGCAGGGGGGACGAGCTTCACCGGGGTTGATGTACGCCTTGGTCGCGAGGTCGAGCATCGCCGCGGTATCGCGCCACTCGATCCCGCTGTCGAGCACGGCGATGCGCACGTCGTCGCGGCCCTGTGTGATCCCCCACGCGAGGTCGACCGCCGCACCCATCTGTCCGCAGTGATCGGCCGGCGACGCGGCGAAGCGCGGGTCTCGCAACGAAGTGCGCTTGTAGTCGGCACGGTCGAACTCCGCGGGGAGCACGCCGGGCGCGGGTTCGTCGTCGGCGTCGTAACGCCACTGCTCGCAGTCGAGCGGTGCGGGTGCCGTTGCCGGCTCGACCCGGGTGGTGGTGGTCAGCGCGACCGCCGCGGTCGTCGTGGTGTCGGGTTCGTCGTCACTCGACGAGCAGGCGCCGGCGACGAGGGCAACGACGACGAGGGCGGCGCGGATCCTCACTGCCGCATTCTGCCCCGCCGTCGGCGGCGTCAGGTGATCCGCAACTCCGGCCGGTAGATGCGCTTCGGCGCGAGCTCCACGTGGATGCGTTCGGCGATGCGAGCGAATGCCACACTCGCCTCGCTCGCGGGGTCCGACACCACGATCGGGTGACCGTCGTCGCCGCCCTCGCGCAGGGCCGGGAGCAGCGGGATCTGCCCGAGCAGCGGCACGCCGAGGTCGTCGGCGAGCTCCTGGCCGCCGCCGGCACCGAAGAGTTCGTAGGCCGTGCCGTCGTCGGCGCGGAACCAGCTCATGTTCTCGATCACGCCGATGACGGCGAGGTTCACCTTCTTCGCCATGTACGCCGCGCGCTGCGCGACCTTTTGTGCCGCGAGTTGTGGGGTGGTGACCACGACGACCTCGGCGCGCGGGAGGAACTGCGCGATCGACAGCGAGACATCCCCGGTACCGGGTGGCATGTCGACGATCAAGAAGTCGGGGTCGCCCCACTCCACGTCGGTGAGGAACTGCTCGAGCGCCTTGTGCAGCATCGGGCCGCGCCACACGACGGGTTGGTCTTCGCGGGCGAAGAACCCCATCGAGATCAGCTTCACGCCGTTGGCCTCCGGCGGGATCATGAGCGGCCGCTCCGCGTCGGGATCGACGACCTCGGGCGGACGGTCGATGCCGAGCATCCGCGGCATCGAGAAACCCCAGACGTCGGCGTCGATCGCGGCGACGGCGGCCCCCCGCCGGGCGAGCGCGACCGCCAGGTTCGTCGTGACCGAGCTCTTGCCGACGCCACCCTTGCCCGACGCGACGGCCAGGATGCGGGTCTTGCCGTCGGTGAACGAGTTGGCCATGGCTGCTCCTCGGGCGGGGTTTCTCCTCGCGGGGAATTTCCACTACGCGCGTAGGTACAATACCGAGATGGCCACCGTGGACTCGATCTCGGGAGAACTGTCGGGCGACGAGTT
>SXJQ01000274.1 GCA_005779345.1 Actinomycetota bacterium | reverse complement strand
GTCGCCAAACTCGAAACGATCGAAGAGGAGTTGCGCGACCGCGCGTACGAGCGCCTCACCGACGCAGCGGCCCGACCCGATACCGACGCCGCGCGCGCGGCCCAAGCCGAGGAGAAGCGACTGCTCCAGGCACGCCGCGCCATCGCCAAGGCCATCGGTGCGCTCTCCCCCCGCGACCCCGACCTCGACGACTGACGATCGCGGCCGTCGCGATCACGATCCGCGGCGATGGGTCAGTACGTGTTGATCCGGTCGATGAGGCAGCGCAGGCGGGCGAAACCGTGGCGATCGAACCGGAGGCGGAGCCGCGCCAGATCGGGGACGTCGTCGTCGGCGCGTTCGGCCTTCGAGGCCTCGGCGCGTTCGATCGTTCCCTTGCTCACGATGTCGGCGAAATCGATGTTCAGCGCGGCGAGCTGCTCGTCGGTCGGCGACCGCTGCATGCGCAGCACGAGGTCGCTCAGCACGTAGCGCTGCGAGTGGAAGTTCCGGTAGAACCCGTCGAGCTCGGCGACCGCTTCGTCGATGTCGTCGGTGACCTTGAAGAGGTGCTCGTCGAACTGCGAGATGTACTTGCGCTCGCCGAGTTCGGCACGCACGAACTTCAACCAGTGCTGCCAGTACGTGCCCCCGGGCACGTCGAGGAGCACGATCGGACCGGCCTGCGCCTTGCCGGTCTGGACGAGCGTCAGGAGTTCGAACGTCTCGTCGAGCGTCCCGAAGCCGCCGGGGAGGAGGACGAACCCGTCGGCTTCCTTGATGAAGGTGACCTTGCGGGTGAAGAAGTAGCGGAAGACGATCAGCTTGGGATCGTCGGCGAGGAACTCGGTCGTGGTCGACTCGAACGGGAGGCGGATCCCCGCGCCGAAACTGTTCTCGGCCCCCGCGCCCTCGACACCGGCCTCCATGATCCCGGGGCCGGCGCCGGTGATCACCATCCAGTCGCGCTCGGCGAGGGCGCGTGCGACCTGCACGGTCTGGTCGTACAACGGATCGTCGGTGCGCGTGCGTGCGCTGCCGAAGATCGCGGCCTTGCGGATCGTGCGGTAGGGAGCGAACACCCGGAACGACCGTCGGAGTTCCTTGAGCGCCGCGTTCGCGATCTTGAGGTCGCCGCGGTCCGCGCGATCGTGCGCGAACCCGAGCGCCGACACGACCAACTCGAACACGAGGTCGGCGGCGTCGGTGGCGCCGACCTCGCCGACGAGCGCCGCGATCCGCTCGTCGAGTTCGGCGTTGCCGGTGCGGTAGCGGGGGAGCTTGCGTTCGGCCATGAGCTGCTCCAGTCGACGCGGCGGTCAGGCGGGCCCGAAGAGGCGGTCGCCCGCGTCACCGAGCCCAGGGACGATGAAGGCACGCTCGTTCAGACCGTCGTCGAGCGCGGCGGTGAGGATCGTGAGCCCCGGGCACCGTTGTTCGACGAGCGCGACGCCTTCGGGCGCGGCGAGCAGGGTGAGCGCGGTGATGTGGGCAACACCTCGTGCCTGCAACATCTCGCAGGCGGCGACCAGCGACCCGCCCGTCGCCAGCATCGGGTCGATGACGAAGGCCTCGCGCCCCGACAGGTCGTCGCGCAGCTTCTCCGCGTAGACGACGGGGTCGAACGTCGCTTCGTCGCGGCGCAGACCGATCACGCCGACCTCGGCGTTGGGGAGCGCGCCGAGTACGCCGTCGAGCATTCCGAGGCCGGCGCGCAAGATCGGCACGACGACCGGCCCCGGTGCGCGGACCCGCCGGCATCGCGCGTCGAGGCCGAGCGCGGTTTGCACGGTGACCGGTTCCGTGGCCAGCGTTCGCGTCGCCTCGTACGCGAGATACCCGGCGACTTCGCGGACCAGTCGGCGGAAGTCGGCGCCGCCGGTCGTCGGGTCGCGCAAGGCGGCGACGCGGTCGGCGACGAGTGGATGGTCGAGAACGATCAACACGGCTTCGTCGGCCTTGTCGACCTGGTCAGGCTTGTCGGGCTTGTCGGGGTGGTCGGGGTGGTCGGCTGCAACAGCATGATCGGACCTCGTTCAGAGCGTGGCGATGATGCGCGCGAGCAGTGCACCGAGCCCGGCCGCAGCAGCGCGGCCCGCGGCGAGCACCTCGGCGTGGTCGAGCGCGGTCTCGGCGACCACGCCCGCAGCGGGGTTCGTCACGAGCGACAGACCGAGCACCTCGGCACCGAGGTGGCGCGCGGCGATCGCCTCGAGCGCGGTGCTCATCCCGACGAGCGATGCGCCCATCGTGGCGAGCATCCGGATCTCCGCTGGCGTCTCGTAGTGCGGACCTCGCAACGCCGCGTACACCCCTTCGGCGAGGCCCGGCTCGACCTCGCGCGCTGCGGCACGCAGTCGGCGCGCATAGAGGTCCGACAGGTCGACGAACCGAGAGCCCTGCGCGGGCGGCGGCTCGGCACCGGCCGTCGGACCCTCGGCGGTGAGGTTGAGATGATCGGCGATCAGCACCGCCTGGCCGTTGGTGTAGCCGGGGTAGATCCCGCCCGAGGAGTTTGTCAGCACGACGTTCCCCGCTCCGGTCGCGACCGCGGTCCGCACCGCGTGAACGACCTGGGCGACGTGATGTCCTTCGTAGAGATGCACCCGACCGGCGAGCACGAGCACGCGGTGGCTCCCGACCGAGTGCGAGCGCACGGCACCCGCGTGACCGGCGACCCGGGGGGCGGGAAATCCCGGGACGTCGGCCATCGGGAGGGTCACCTGGGTCGAGCCGAGGGTTTCGAGTGCGGGCCCCCAGCCCGAACCGAGGACGACGGCCACGTCGTGATGCACGACCTCGGTCGCCCGGGCGATGTGCTCCGCGGCGGCTCGCGCGGCGCCGTACGGATCGGTGACGACATCGGTCACGGTGGCCCCCGGGTGGCTGCGGGCGTTCGGTCCGGCGCACACTACCGACCCATGGCCGCCGAACGCTCCGACACGAACCGGCATCGCCTCATCGTGACGATCGGTGATCTCGTCGAAGACGTGGTGGTCGTGCCGTCGGGGCCGATCGCGGTCGGCAGCGATGTCGCGTCTTCGATCACCCGTCGGCGGGGAGGGAGCGCGCCCAACGTTGCGGCCGCGATCGTCGCGGCCGGCGGACGCGCGCGGTTCGTCGGGCGCGTCGGCGACGACGCGCTCGGCGATCGCCTTGTCGCGGCGGTGCACGCGGAGGGGGTCGAACCTGCGGTGCAACGCGGCGGCCGCAGCGGTTCGGTGGTCGTGCTCGTCACCGATGGCGAGCGAAGTTTCCTCACCGATCGAGGTTGCTCGGTCACGCTCGGCCCGGTCGATCCCGCCTGGGTGACCGACGCGGCCGTCGTGCACCTCCCGGCCTACTGCCTCGTCGGCGGGCCGATCGCGCAGCATGCGGTGGCGGCGGCGAACGTGGCCCGGTCGGCCGGCGCGATGGTGAGCATCGATGCGTCGTCGGTGTCGGTGATCGACGAACTCGGAGCCGATCGCCTCGTCGCCGAGTGCGTCGCGCTGGGGTGCGACGTCTTGTTCGCGAACGAAGCCGAGGCTGCGGCGCTCGGACCCGGCGACGACCTGTTGCGCGCCGGTATCGGTACCGTGGTCGTCAAGCAGGGGAGCGCCGAAACCGTCGCGTACTCCGCTGCCGGGTCGGTCACCGCGCGACCGCTGCCGATCCCGGGGCCGTTCGATCCGACGGGTGCGGGCGATGCCTTCGCCGCCGGCTTCCTGCTCGCACATCTCGCGGGTGCGACCCTCCACGCTGCGGTCGTCGCCGGGAATGCGACGGCGAACCGCCTCCTCAGGGCGCAAACGATGATTTCCGCCCGGGCGGAAACTCCCGCGCATGGAACGTTCCGATGACCCCGTTCGTGCACGTCGGCGAGGAGGTGCGCACCGCGCTCGACGCGGGAGGTGCCGTCGTCGCGCTCGAGTCGACGATCTTCTCCTCGCTCGGACTTCCGGCACCCGACAACGAACGCGTCCTCCTCGACTGCGTCGCCGCGATCGGTGCCGCGGGCGCGACGCCGGCAGTGTGTGCCGTGATCGACGGCGTCGCCGAGGTCGGCACCGTCGCGTTCGAGCGCGTACTCGGTGCGACCCGCAAGCTCGGTGAACGCGACCTTCCGCACGCGATCGCGACGGGCGCCACCGGCGTGACGACGGTGTCGGCGACGGTCGCGCTCGCGGCCGCCACCGGGATCGGCGTGTTCGCGACCGGTGGTATCGGAGGTGTGCATCGCGGCGTCGAGGTCTCCGGCGACATCAGCGCGGATCTGGCAGCGATCGCGCGGCACCCCGTGCTCACCGTCACCGCCGGGGTCAAGGGATTCCTCGACGTCGGCCGGACGGTCGAGCACCTCGAGACGCTCGGCGTCCCGGTGCTCGGTTGGCAGACCGACGTCTTCCCGGCGTTCTGGTGCCCGACGAGCGACCACCCCGTCGGATCGCGCGTCGACGACGTCGAGACCGTGGCGGCGGTCGTCGCGGCGGCGAGGACGCTCGGAAACACCGGCCTCCTCCTCGCGATCCCGTGTCCCGCCGCTGCGGCGCTGTCGAGCGAGGAGATCGACCCTGTCATCGGGCGTGCGCTCGCCGACGCCGCGACGGCCGGCGTGGTCGGTGGCGCGATCACACCGTTCG
>SXJQ01000273.1 GCA_005779345.1 Actinomycetota bacterium | reverse complement strand
TCGGCGCGGCGGTCGTCGCAGCATCGCGCGCGGCGCTGCGTACCCGTTACCGTCCCCGTCCCTTCGTCCGGGTCGATGCAGTCGTGGCCGTGTGTGTCGCGGCCGCGCCGATCGCGCTCGCGGTGGTCGCCGGTGTCACCGAAGCGCCGCTGGTCTGGGTACCCCGACGGGTGGAGGTCCCCGACTTCGATCCGCTCGTCGCGGCATCGCTCGCGTTCCTTCTCGCGCCGGTGCTCGTCGTGCGACCAGTGGCGCGACCCGGGGCGCGCGCATGACCGCGCTCGAGTATCGGGGAGTCGGCTTCGAGTATCCCGACGCGCACGTGGCACTCGTCGACGTGACGCTCGCGTTCGGGGCAGGCACCCTCACCGTCGTCACGGGGTCGTCGGGATCGGGCAAGAGCACGCTGTTACGCGCCGCGAACGGTCTCGTGCCCCACTCCAGCGGCGGCACGTTCCGCGGCGACGTGATCGTCGCGGGCCGCTCGACCCGCGACCATCGACCGCGCGATCTCGTCGATGTCGTCGGCTTCGTGCACCAAGATCCCGAAGCGCAGTTCGTCGTCGATCACGTCGAGGCCGACCTCGCGTTCGCGCTCGAGAACCTCGGCGTCGATCCGCCGGCGATGCGGCGGCGCGTCGAGGAGGCGCTCGACATGCTCGGCGTGGCGCACCTCCGCGACCGCGACCCCGCGACGCTGTCGGGCGGCGAACGGCAACGCTGCGCGATCGCCGGTGCGCTGGTGGCCCAGCCGCAGGTCCTCGTCCTCGACGAGCCAACGAGCCAACTCGACCCCCAGGGAGCCGACGACGTCGTCGCGGCACTCGTGCGCCTGAACCACGACCTCGGAACCACGATCGTGATCGCGGAGCATCGACTCGACCGGATCGCGGCGTTCGCCGACCGCTGCCTCGTGCTCGACCGAGGCCGCGTCGTGGCCGACGGGGTGCCGCGCGACGTGCTCGGCGACTATGCGGGGGCGCCGATGGTCACGCGACTCGGAAACAAGCTGGGATGGGACCCGCTCCCGCTCACCGTCAAGGAGGCCCGGGCCCACGCCGGCGCGGGCCGAGCCCGGAGCCACGGCGCAGCAGCCGACATCTCGCCGCCCGCCGACGTCGACGTGCTCGTGCGCGCTCGTGGTGCGGGGGTGACCTTCGACGGCGTTGCAGCTCTCGTCGCGCTCGACCTCACGGTGCGCGCGGGGAGTGTCGTCGCACTGCTCGGGCGCAACGGCGCGGGCACGACCACCGCCCTCCGTGCGCTCGCGGGCCTCGTGCGCACGACCGGAACGGTGGAACGCCCCGCGCGCGTCGGGTACGTACCACAAGATCCCAACGCCCTGTTGCACGCGACGACGGTACGCGACGAGGTCCGCACGACGGCACGCCTGCTGCGGATGGACCACACGGGGATCGATCGGTGGATCGATCGCGTCGGACTGCGCGCGTCGGCAGACCGTCACCCGCGCGACCTCTCGGGCGGCGAGCGCCAACGGGTCGCCGTCGCGGCGGTGGCCGTCGGCGAGCCGCGCCTGTTGCTCCTCGACGAGCCGACGCGCGGGATGGACGCGCCGTCGCGCGACGCACTTGCGAACGCGATCGCCGAACACGCTCGCGGGGGCGGGGCCGTCGTGCTCGCCACGCACGATGTGGAGCTCGCGGCGCGCGTCGCGCACGAGGTCGTCGTGCTCGGCGACGGCGAGGTCGTCGCCGCGGGTGATGCGCGGTCCGTGCTGTCGGGCTCGATGTTCGCGCCGGCCGTGCTGCGGCTCTACCCTCCGGCACTGACGCTCGACGAGATCGAACGGATCGACTGATGGCGCGCGCTCGGCCGGGGGTCGTCTACGCGTTTGTGGCCGTCGTGGGGGTCGCGGCGTTCGCATGGCCGTTCTGGATCGATGCCCCCGGCAACGTCGGGCACGTGCACGACGCGTGGATCTGGGCGGCGCTCATCTCGGTGCTCGCCGTCGCCGTCGTCGCGATCGAGTTGCAGCGCACGTCGATGACGGCCGCGGGCGTCGCCGTGCTCGGCGTGCTCGCAGCCATGACCGGGCTGCTCCGCATCGTCGATCTCCCCGGCGGCGGGTCGGGCATGTTCTTCCTCCTCATCCTCGCGGCCGCGGCGCTCGGCCCGCGCGCCGGCGTGCTGCTCGGCTTCGCGGCGATGGCCACGGGAGCACTCGTCACCGGTGGCGTCGGGCCGTGGCTGCCGTTCCAGATGCTCGCCCTCGCTGCCATCGGTGCCGCTGCGGGCAGCGCCGGGCGCGGAACCCGACACCTGCCGCCCCGGGTCGAGATCGCGTCGCTCGCACTGTTCGGATTCGGCGCCGCGTTCGCCTACGGGCTCGTGATCAACCTGTGGGACTGGCCGCTGCGACCATCGGCGGGATCCGACATCTCGTTCGACGCCACCCTGAGCGCCGCCGAAACGGCCCGCCACTACTGGCGCTTCTATGTGACCACCTCGCTCGCCTGGGACGGCGCCGGTGCGCTCGCCAACGCGATCATCATCCTCGTCGTCGGTCGCAAGATTCTCGCCTCGCTGCGTCGGATCGAGGGTCGCATCACCCCCGCGACCCGTTTCGCCGAGATCGACCCGAGCGCCACCTCCACCCCCACCCCCGGCCCCACCCCCACCCCCGGCCCCGGCCCTGGCCCTGGCCCCGGCGCTACGGTCCGCGCATGACCGCGGTCCGCCTCGAACTCACGCACCCCGTCGCCCGCATCACGCTCGCGCAGCCGGCGCGTCGCAACGCGCTCTCGCGGTCGGTCCTCGACGAGCTCACGGCGGCGTTCCACAACGTCGGCGACGACCCCGAGGTGCGCGTCGTGGTACTCGCTGCCGAGGGCCCGGCGTTCAGCGCGGGCCACGACCTCGCCGAGATGGTCGCGCAACGCGGCGAGCAGTACTACGACGAACTTTTCGACGCGTGCGTCACGACGATGCAGGCGATCCGTGAGCTCCCCCAGCCCGTGATCGCCCGTGTCGACGGCATCGCGACCGCGGCCGGTTGCCAGTTGGTGGCCGCCTGCGACCTCGCGATCTGCTCCGACACCGCCCGCTTCGCGACGCCCGGCGTGAACATCGGGTTGTTCTGCAGTACGCCCATGGTTCCGTTGTCGCGGGCGATCGGCCGGAAGCGTGCGCTCGAGATGCTGCTCACCGGCGAGCCGATCGACGCGCCGACGGCGGTCGCCTGGGGGCTCGTCAACCGGGCGGTTTCCGCCGACGAGCTCGACGCCGCGGTCGATGCCCTCGCCGCGCGGATCGCCGCAGCGAGCGGGATCGTCGTGGGTCTCGGGAAGCGGGCGTTCTACGCGCAGGAGGCGCTCGACGAAGACGGCGCGTACGCGATCACCGCCGCCACGATGGCCGCGAACGCGATGCTCGACGACGCGCAGGAGGGCATGGCCGCCTTCCTCGAGAAGCGGGCACCGCGTTGGCGACAGGACCCGGGCTGAGCCGCGGTCAGTTCGGCGGTGGGCACGCGGCCCAGAGGCCCCGATCGGCCTCGCGCGCCTCGGCCTGGAGCGCCACGAACTCCTCGGCATGCGCGACGTTGGGCGGCACCGTGTACGCGTAGGCGAATCCGTCGCGGACCATCGCCGCGTTCACGAACAGTCCGTCGTCGAGTCGGTAGACGTACGACAACGTCCGGTCGTACCGATCGGTCGCGTCGGCGTCGCGCACGAGCCGCACGTGCGTACCTTCGGGCAGCAACGTGCTCATGCGCCGGCTCGCCTCCTTGCCGAAGCACTCCACGGGCGAACCGGGCTTCACCGTCTCGGGAGTGTCGATCCCGATCAAGCGGATCCGTTCGCCGTCGTCGACCACGATCGTGTCGCCATCGACGACCCGATCCACGACGGCGTCGCGCCCGTCGGGAACGTTGCGAGCGCGCGTCGCCGTGCCCGTCGAGGTGCTCGGATCGGTCGTGGTCTCGCCGTTGCTCGCGCACGATGCGAGTGCGAGGCCGGCCACGAAGAGCAGCGCGCACCTGCGCCCGACGACGGCGGCACGCGTGACCATGGCGAACTCCTGAGGGTCGATCCGGCCGATCTACCGATCTGGCGAGAGGAGCGAAGTTAACCGCCCGGCCCCCGCACCCAGGTGCGTCGATAGCTACGCGTGACGCGTACCTGTCGACGCACGTTCCTCGGGGGGTTCACACACGTCTACGCTCGGCCGACACCGCTGGGAGGAACGATGAGCGACACCGCGGCCCGCTATCGCGCCGTTGCCGGGCGGTTCTCCGAGCACGTGCGCGCGGTCCCCGCCGACGCGTGGGGCAATGCCTCGCCATGCGTCGGGTGGGACGCGCGCGACATCGTGCGACACCTCGTCGAATGGTTCCCCGACCTTCTCCGCGCGGGCGCCGGCGTGGAACTCCCGGCGGGGCCGTCGGTCGACACCGATCCGGTGGCCGCGTGGCTCGCGCTGAGCGACGGCGTGCAGGCATTGCTCGACGATGTCGAGCTCGCGCAGACACCGTTCTCGCATCCGCACGCGGGCGATCACCCGCTCGAGCAGGCCGTCGCGATCTTCTTCGTCGGCGACGTGCTCGTGCACACCTGGGACCTCGCTCGTGCGACCGGCCTCGACGAGACACTCGACCCGGCGGAGGTCCGCGCCATGCTCGCGGGCATCGAGCAGTACGACGATGCGCTGCGCGTCGGCGGTCAGTACGGACCCCGCGTCGCGGTTCCCGCCGACTCCGACGAACAGACCCGCCTGCTCGCATTCCTCGGGAGACAGCCATAGGCCCCTCGATCCGATTCCGGGCGTTGGAACTCGCCGACCTGGCGACGCTCGTCGCGTGGTTCGCCGAACCGGCCGTCACGCGGTGGTGGAACGAACCGCCGGACCTCGCATCGGTGCGCGCGAAGTACGCACCGCGCATCGCGGGGCAGGTCCCCACGCAGATGTGGATCGTCGAGATCGACCGGAGCGACGCCGGACTGCTGCAGAGCTACCGCCACGTCGACCATCCCGAACACGACGCCGCGGTCGGGATCCCGCGCGCGGTCGGGATCGACTACTTGCTCGGCGCCGCGCACCGCGGTCGCGGTCTCGCCGGCCTCGCACTGCGCGGCTTCGCCGAGCTCGTACTCGAACGACACGCCGACGCCGAGTGCTGCGTCGCGACGCCGGCTCAGACCAACGAGGTGTCGTGGCGAGCACTCGAACGCGCCGGCTTCGAGCGGCGCCACGCGTGCCAGGCTCCGGGCGAACCACCGGGCTGGGCCTACGCGTTCCAGCGGTAGCGTTCGCGGCCTTGCCGCCCGCGTCCTTCGCCCCGCTCGCTCGCCGCGCCTACCGCCGTGTGTGGTTGGGCTCGTTCGTCTCCAACGGCGGCACGTGGATGCAGACGGCGGCCCTCGGCTACTACGTCGCCGAGCAGACCCAGCGGGCGTCCTGGTCGGCGCTGATCGCGGCGGCGGAGTTCGGTCCCACCGCATTGCTCGCGCCGTTCGGTGGCGCACTCGCCGATCGTTGGTCGCGCAAGCGTCTGCTCCTCGCGGGCACGTTCGTACAGGCCGCGTTGGCCGCGCTGCTCACCGCACTCATGGTGGTCGGCGAGCCCGGTGCGCCCGTGATCGCGATCTACGCGCTCGCGAACGGCATCGTGTGGGCGCTGTCGTTCCCCGCGATGCAGACGATCCTCCCCGACCTCGTCCCTCCCGACGAACTCACCGCGGCGATCGGATTGTCGTCGGCGAACTGGAATCTCGGGCGGGTGATCGGGCCCGCCCTCGGCGGGGTCGTCTACGCCGCCCCCGGCATCGACTGGGTGCTCGGGCTCAATGCGGTCAGCTTCTTCGCGGTCGTGGTCGCGATCGCGCCGCTGCGACTTCCCGAGCCCGCGCGACGCACGACCGAACCGATCCTGATCGCGATCCGCAACGGCTGGAACTTCGTGCGGCGCGAACCGGGGCTACGCGTGACGGTGCAGGCAATGTGCCTCAACACCTTGCTCGCCGCCGCGTTCATCGGTCTCATCCCGGCCGTGGTCGTCAAGGTGTTCGACGAGTCGAAGGGCTGGAACTCCGCGCTCATCACGGCACAGGGCCTCGGTGCGGTCGTCACCGGGATCGCGCTCGGGTCGGTGACGCACCGCTTCGGGGTCCGTCGGCTCATGGTCGGCGCGCTCGTCGCGCTGCCGGGCGCGCTGATCCTCTACGGCGCGGCGCCGACGATCGCGCTCGCCGTC
>SXJQ01000272.1 GCA_005779345.1 Actinomycetota bacterium | reverse complement strand
TCGGAGTTGATGACTTCGAGCGCCGCGGTCATGAGCTCGGCGTTGGCGCCACCGCCGATATCAAGAAAGTTTGCTGCCTTGCCGCCCGCCTGGTTGACGACGTCGAGCGTGCTCATCGCGAGCCCGGCGCCGTTGGCGATGATGCCGACGGATCCTTCGAGGCCGACGTACTGGAGGTCGGCTTCGTGTGCGGCCTGCTCGCGCGAGTCGCGTTCTTGGGTCGCCTCGTACTCGGCCCATTCGTGACGGAAGCCGGCATTGTCGTCGAGGCTGACCTTCGCGTCGAGCGCGTGCACCTTGCCGTCGGGCGTGAGGATCAGCGGGTTGATCTCGACGAGGTCGGCGTCGCCGTCGACGTAAGCGTGGTAGAGCTGCTGAAGGATGCTCACCGTTCCCTCGGTGGCCGCCGGGTTCAGCCGCGCCGCCGCGACCCACTCACGAGCGACCGCCTCGGTGAGACCGTCGACCGGGTCGATCCAGATCTTGGCGATCGCGTCGGGGTTCTCCTCCGCGACCGTCTCGATCTCGACCCCGCCCTGCGCGCTCAACATCCCGAGGTGCTGCTTGGCGCGGCGATCGAGCGTGAAGCTGGCGTAGTACTCCTCCGCGATGTCGGAGGCGCGCTCGATCCACACGACGTTGACCGTGTGGCCCTTGATGTCCATGCCGATGATGTTCGTGGCGTGCTCGCGGCATTCCTCGGTGTCGGCGGCGAGCTTGATGCCCCCCGCCTTGCCGCGTCCGCCGACCTGCACCTGGGCCTTGACCACGACGGGGTACCCGATGCGGTCCGCGGCAGCGACGGCGGCGGCAACGGTCGTGACCGCCTCGCCCGGCGACACCCGAATGCCGTAGTGGGCGAAGAGCTGCTTGCCCTGGTACTCGAACAGATCCACGTGCGGCTCCCGGGGTCGGCCGAGGGGTGAGTTGGCGGCGCACACCGATAGCGTCGGGGCGGCCGAAGCGGCGCCACCCTACCGACGCGACGCGGCACGGGACCAAGCGGCCGACCGAGCGACGATCGAGTTCTGTGATCACGTGACCAGCGACGGAACCCCAGCCCAGCCCCCGACGGCCGACGCTCCGGCCGCGCCACGCGACGGCATGCCGGTGTGGCTCGTCGGTGCCGTCACCGCCGCCACCCTGGTGGTCGGCGGCCTCGGAATCGGTCTCGGCCTCCGCTGGATCTCGGGGCGCGGCGGCGAGCCGTCGTGCGACGGCCGCGTCGAGATCGGTTACGCCCCGAAGCTCGCCGAGACGGCGGCCGCGGAGCCGTACTTCCAGGCGATCGACGCGCGCTGCCAGTTCTGGCTCGGGATCGACGACGCCGGCAACCCGGTCGCGTACAAGACCAGCCTGCGTGGCAAGGATTGCGTCCGCTGGGACCTCGAGGTCGATGTCTGGCGCTGCGGCGAGGAACAGGTCGCGGTCGAGACGCTCGAGGAGTGGCCGTCGTCGGTCGAGGATCTCGAGGATCGCCCGCGCACCTTCGTCGTGGACTTCGGCCCGCCCCCGACCAGCACGACCAACGTCACGGCGACGAACCCGGACCGCGCTCGGGACGCTTGAGCGGCGCCCAGGCGAGCAACAACAGGCGTTCGGTGCCGTCGCGGAACCGCACGCGCGCCTCGGCCTTGTCGCCCGTGCCGCGCAGGTCGGTGATCACGCCTTCGCCGTACTTGTCGTGCAACACGTCGTCGCCGAGCCTGAGCCCCATCTGCTCGGCGCCGCTCGCCCCGACCGGCGACGGCGGCGGACGGAGGTCGGGATCGGTGATGCCCTCGTGTTGGCGGGCGTTGGATCGGAGCGCGGAGTCGACGAGCGCGTCGCGCTGATTGCGGCCCCGCGTCCGCCCGCTGCCGGTTCCGATCTCCTTCACGAGCTCGGCCGGGATCTCGTCGAGGAACCGGCTCGGCGGGTGGTAGTCGGTAGCGCCGAACAGCATCCGGCTCCAGGCATGACACAAGTAGAGACGCTCACGCGCACGCGTGATCCCCACGTAACAGAGGCGCCGTTCCTCCTCGAGTTCGTCGGGATCGCCGAGGCTGCGGAAGTGCGGGAACACGCCGTCTTCCATGCCGAGGAGGAACACCACGGGATACTCGAGGCCTTTCGCCGAGTGCAGCGTCATCAGCGTGACGTAGCTCGCCTCCTCCTCGCCGTTGTCGAGATCGGTCACGAGGCTCACGCCCTCGAGGAACGCCTGGATGCGGTCCGCGCCGCGCAGCACGGTGCCCGTCCCCGGCGTGGCGGCGCCGGGATCGGCGAGCCCGACACCGCCGATCGCCGCGAGACCGTGGAGGTCGCCCCGGTCGACCTGCTCGTCGAACTCGCGGGCGACACCGACGAGCTCTTGGAGGTTCTCGATGCGGCCCTGCGCCTCGATGCTGCGCTCGGCCTCGAGTTCGGCGAGGTACCCGGTACGCGCCAGGACGGCGTCGATCACGTCGGCGACGCCGAGCTCGGGCAGGTCATGACCGATCTCGTCGAGGAGCGAGATGAGATCGCGGATCCCTCCGAGCGCCTTGCCGGTCACCCCCGCGGCCGCGGCTTCGATCAACGCATCACGAAACGCGAGGTTCGCTCCCTGCGCGTACGACTCGACCTTGGCGAGCGACGTGTCGCCGACCCCGCGCTTGGGGGTGTTGACGATCCGCTTCCAGCTCACCTCGTCGTCGGGGTTCACGAACGCGCGCAGGTACGCGAGCGCGTCCTTGACCTCCTTGCGGTCGTAGAACTTCACGCCACCGAACACGCGGTACGGAATCCCCGCGCGGACGAGCGCTTCTTCCATGACGCGACTCTGTGCGTTGGTCCGGTAGAAGATCGCGACGTCGGCGAAGCGGTACTCGTGGTCGGTGAGCGTACGGAGCTCACCCAATACGTACATCGCCTCGTCGTGCTCGTCTTCGGCCTGGTAGCGGACGATCTGTTCGCCCTTGCCCTGATCGGTCCACAGGTGTTTCGGATGCCGCGACGCGTTGTTGCTGATCACCGCGTTCGCGGCGTCGAGGATGCGCTGCGTGCTCCGGTAGTTCTGATCGAGCACCACGATCGTGGCCTCGGGGAACGACTCCTCGAACCGCATCATGTTGCGGAAGTCGGCCCCTCGAAAGCGGTAGATCGAGTTGTGCGTGACGATGCCGTTGGCCACGAAGTTGTGAGTGCGTTCGACATCGAGATCGAACACCGGCTCGTCGGTCGCGCGCCGCGTTACCCGCGTGACGACGTCGAAGCCACCATCGCCATCGAACATGACCATGCCCGGCCGCACCGATCCGCTCGGCAGGAACGGCAAGGAGTTGGCGACCGGGACCGCGCCGCGGTTGGCTCCCAAGCGGGCAACGTATCGGACCCGCACGTCGAGGACCGACCGGATCCGGTCGACCGTCGCCGCGATCGCCGCCATGTCGCTCGACGACGTCTCGAACCGCCATCCGGCCGAGCCCGAGCGCGCCGGACGTACCGAGAGCCCGAGCGCCTCGAGCGCTCCCCGACCCCCCTCGTCGTCTCCGAACAGCGAAATCCGGTGCAACGGTCGGGTCCCACGTCGGTCTCCGCACAGGATCACGGACAGTCGGCGGCGCGACACGCGGCCCGCGGTAGTAGACGTGGCCGGCATGTGGTGGGGATGATCGACGCTCAGTCCGCCGTCGGCCAACAGCCGGAGCCCGGCCTTCTCGGTGTCGACGACATCGAACAGTTCGTCGATGAGTTGCTGATCGCCGACGAGCGAATTCGTCGACCGGGCTCGGCTCGCGTGACGGGCCACGAACGGCAGCGTTGGCAATCCGTACTCCGCCGCGATCCTGGCCTCGTGGAAGCGCGCCCGCGCTTCGGTGTCGGAGGTCTCGACGATCCAGACCGCGTCCGCGTGCTCCTGGCCGCATCGTTGCGCAGGTCCGAACACGGCCTTGGCCTGACCGTTCGTATAGGTGCGCGACGTCCCGACCCTGAATCCGATTCCGGACTTCCACATCAGGTAGGTCATGTGGAGCTGCGGCGTCTGGCCGATGAGATAGCCGGCGAAATGCACGTGTTCGGGGGTCGCGGAGATCGTTCTGCCACTCGCCAGATCGACGTCGACGAGCTCACACGCGATCGACTGATGGGTGCGGACGACGCGCGCCGCGCGGAAGTCGCCAGCGCCGAACGACGACAGCACCGAGTCGCCGACCGCGACGTCTTCGATTCGTTTCGAGCCGCCATCGGCCATCGAGATCGCGGTACCGGCCGGAAGGCACTGATCGGTGTCGCCGACGGCCGTGATGCTGCGGTGGTCCTGGGAGAGGAGCTGCACGAGCTCCCACTGCGCGAGGTTCGTGTCCTGGAACTCGTCGACGAGCACGTGACGGAACCAGCGACGCCAGCGGTCGAGCGCCTCGGGATGCTCGCGGAACAGC
>SXJQ01000271.1 GCA_005779345.1 Actinomycetota bacterium | reverse complement strand
GGCCGACGGCCGCGAACATGTGAGCGTCGGACTGTTCGACTATCCGGTCCTGATGGCCTCCGACATCTTGCTCTACGACACCGACGAGGTCCCCGTCGGCGACGACCAACGCCAGCACGTAGAACTCGCCCGCGACCTCGCGCTGCGGTTCAATCACCGCTTCGGCGACACCTTCGTCGTCCCCACGGCGACCTTCCCGCCCGCCGGCGCCCGCGTCATGGACCTGCAAGACCCCACGAAGAAGAGGTCGAAATCCGACGACTCGCCCCAGGGCACCGTACGCGTGCTCGACGACCCCAAGGCGATCGTCAAGAAGATCAAGTCGGCCGTCACCGACAGCGACAACGAGGTCCGGTACGACCGCGACGCCAAGCCGGGCGTGTCGAACCTGCTCGACCTGTACGCGGCCGTCACCCACGGCACCCTCGACACCGCCGTCGCCCGGTTCGCCGGCGGCGGCTACGGCGACCTCAAGCGCGACGTCGCCGAGGCGGTGGTCGAGTACCTGCGACCGACCCAGGAGCGCTTCGCGACGCTGGCCGCCGACCCCGGCGAGGTCGCCCGCATCCTCGCGGCCGGCGCCACGGCCGCGAGCGACCGCGCCACGGCGGCGTTGGACCGCGCCAAGCGCAACGCCGGCCTCGTGCCGCCGGCCTGAAGGAAGCGACCAGGGCGCCCGGCGGCCTCCCTTTTCCAATTCGCGCCTCGGGGACCAAGAGGGCATCAGGTCGGGCGACCCGGGTGCCGATCCTCCAACACGGAGCATGGAGGCGCCGTGGGAGACCAAGTGGCCGCGGGGCCCGAGCATCGGCGAATCTCGATCGGTTGGTTGGCGGCGGCCGCCGGCTTCGTCGCGGCCGCGCTCTGGGCCGTCGTCCGACCCGAGACGATCGATTCGGGCGCCCGGATCCACCCGGTGCTCCTCGCCGCGCTCTTCGCGATCGCCGAGACCGCCTACATCCACACGTGGGTTCGCGGCGAGGCCCATACCAAGAGCCTGTCGGAGATCCCTCTCGTCATCGGACTGCTCGCGGTCCCGCCGACCCACCTGCTCGGGGCGGCGCTCGCGGGTGCCACCGTGGCGCTGTGGTTCCACCGCCACCAACGCGGTACCAAGCTCGCGTTCAACGTCGTGCAGTACGCGCTCCAGGTCACCGTCGCGGTCACCTTGTTCGGCCTGCTCGTCGACACGACGGCCCCGCTCGCGGTGCACAGTTGGGTCGCCGCGTTCGTCGCTGCACTCGGAGCGGAGTTCGTGTCGTCGGGCCTCGTGTCGCTCGCCCTCTATCTCCGGTCCGGGCAGGTCGATCTGCAGGCCGCGTTGCACACCGACCTCGCCGGGATCCCCGGGGTCGTCGCAGGGGCTTCGATCGGTCTGCTCGCGGCCTTCTTGCTCGTCGTCTGGCCGGCGGCGCTCGCACTCCTCGCGATCGTCGTGGTCACCACCGTCGCCGCCTACCGCGGGTATGCGACCCTCCTGCGCCGCCACCGTCACCTCGAACTCCTCCAGGAATACTCCCGCGCGATCGACGAGGCCGTCGCGCGCGACGACGTCGCTCCGACCGCGTTGCGCGGCGCGGCCGAGTTGCTCGGCGCGACCCGCGCCTACCTCCTCCTGCTCGTCCCGGATCGACCCGGTCATGTGCTGCGCGCGCGCCTCGCCGAGGGCGACGTCCGCTCGGGGATCGAGCCCGTCGACCCTTCGGACCCGCTCGCCGCGGTGCTCGGTTCGGGTGAGGCGGTCCACATCAAGCGCAGCGCGACGAACGCGAACCGTCGCGCCGCGCTCGGCCACCTCGGAATCGGCGAGTTGCTCGCAGCGCCGCTGCGCGCCGACGGCACGGTCGTCGGCGTGCTCGCCGTAGCGAACGATGCAGGATCGATCGACGCGTTCGATCGAAACGACCTTGCCCTCTTCGTCACGTTGTCGGACCAGACGGCCCTCACGCTCCAGAACGGTCGGTTGCTGAGCGCGCTGCGCATCGAGATCGAAGAGCGTGAACGTCGCGCGCTGCATGACGACGTCACCGGACTCGGCAATCGGGCGGCGCTCATCGAGCAGCTCGACCGGCGCTGTGCCGAGGATCCGACGCCTCTGGCCGTCGTCGTGCTCGGAGTCGAGCGCTTCGGCGAGATCAACGAGGCGCTCGGCTACGAGCGCGGTGACGACGTGCTCCGACGGATCGCGGCACGACTCCAGCAGCGATTGCGATTGAACGATGGGCTCGCGCGCCTCACCGGAGGCGAGTTCGCGGTCGTCCTCGACGAGATCGCCGACGCGGGAGAAGCGACGGCGGCGGCCGGCTCGCTCGTCGACCTCATGTCGGAACCGATCGCGATCGGCGGCGTCGAGGTCACGCTCGGAGCGGTCGCCGGGATCGCGTTGCGCCCCGAGCACGGCGACGACGCAGCGATCCTGTTGCGCCGCGCCGACGCGGCGTTCCGTGTCGCCAAGGACGCGCGCCGCGCGATCGAGGTCTTCGACGAGCAGCGCGACCACGATGCCGCGGGCCGTTTGTTGCTCGCGACGCAGTTGCGTCACGCGATCGAACGCGAGGAACTCACGGTCGTCTACCAGCCGAAGGCCGCCCTCACCGACGGAGCGATCTGCGCCGTCGAGGCGCTCGTCCGTTGGGAGCATCCCGAACGCGGTTTCATCCCTCCCGACGAGTTCGTCCTCCTCGCCGAGCAGACCGGGTCGATCCACGCGCTCACCGCGCTCGTGTTCAAACGCGCGCTCGCAGACCGCAAGCGCTGGTCCGACCTCGGGCTCGAACTCGCGCTCTCGGTCAACGTGTCGGCGCGCGACCTCGACCACCACTGGCTCCGCGAACAGATCCCGGGCATGCTCGCCGAGCACTCGTGTCCGCCGACGAGCCTGACCCTCGAGATCACCGAGACCCAGCTCATGGCCGATGTCGAGCGTGCGCGCGACGCGATCACGCCGCTGCACGACCTCGGGGTCCGGATCTCGATCGACGACTACGGAACCGGCTACTCGTCGCTGGCCGTGCTGCGCGAGATGCCGATCGACGAGATCAAGATCGACAAGTCGTTCGTCCTCGACATGCGCGCCGACGACAACGACGCGGTGGTCGTACGTTCCACCGTCCAGCTCGGTCAGGCGCTCGGACTCGAGGTCGTCGCCGAGGGCGTCGAGACGCTCATCAGCTGGCAGCTCCTCACCGAATGGGGCTGCAACCGGGCCCAGGGCTACCTCATCGCCCGGCCGATCCCACCGGAGAAGATCCCCGCCATCGTCGCCGCCTGGGACCCGCCGGCTGCGATCCCCGGCGCCACGCCGAGCCGCCTCGGTCTCGCGAGCTGAATCGCGGCGTCACCACGGTGCGGGCGCCGCCGGGTCCACCGGGCATCCCGGCGCTCCCTCGATGTCGCCGATGCGTTCGCCGTCGACGAGCAGACGGCTCACGGTCCCGCGGCCGGTGAGTGCCGACAGCACGACGTGGCGCGGGCTGCAGAACGCGATCGACAGCCCGACCGGAAGCTCGCCCTCGGGGTCTTCGGGGTCGAGGTCGGAACGGTCGGGGTACTCCCCCGTCCGCTCGTACCAGGCGGTCATCGCCTCCTCGGCGCGGCGCAGCTGCGGGTCGGCCGTCGCCGATTCCACGCCACCACGGATCCGTTCCCAGAGTTCGTTCGTCCGCGCCGTCACTCCGCCCGGCGTGCTCATGGCCCAGATCGTCCAGCCGCCGATCGCCATCAGCGCCGCCAACCGGCCCCACGGCAGGTCGACACCACGAGGCCGACCGGGCCGGCGACGTGCCTGCGTCTCGACCACGACCGAACTGCGCGGGTCCCGACCGCCGGCGGGGCCGACCGGCGGGGGCAGCTGCGTGAAATAGTCGCTGATCCTTCTCGTATCGGCACGAAGGGTATGAAAAGTTCAGTCGCCGACCCCGGTCTCGGGGACTTCGGTCTCGGGGATCTCCACTCGCTCCCCGTCGGCCGTCGCGAGCGCGCGGCACACTGCGAGGGGGATCGACGCGTCGGCCCAGCGCGCCGGCGCGTGGTGGATCTCGGCCCACTCGGCCACCTCGGGTCGGGCGCCCGCGACCCGCAGCGACGTGGCGCCGAGTTCGGCGTGGCGCAGGTACAGGCCCGCCTTGCGCAGGGTGCCGCGCGCTTCGCTCCAATGCTGCGGCGCGTCGGGCGATGCCCACCGACCGAGCAGCGTCGCGATCGCCCGCCGGTAGGTGCCGAGGCCGCTCTCGCGCTTGCCCACGTCATGTGCGAGCGCCGCGGCGAGCCACCGAGGATCTTCGGCGTCGTCGGTTGCCGCGAGCAGTCGTTCGGCGCGCCGCGCGACCCGCAGCGACTCGACCGCATCGACGCGACCCAGACGGTCCCACACACGCTGCTCCGCTGGGGTCAGCAGGGTGCGCGCCCACGTACGGTCGGCGTCGCGGACCCGCCGCGGGAGTAGCGAGCCGAAGAACCGCGCGACCAGGTGCCCCAACGTCGCGCTCATCGGGTCGCGTTCACCGATGCCTCATCGACCCTGCACGAATGCGAGCACCCGGTCGACGGCGGGTGTGAAGACATGGTCGGCCGCTCCGAGCAGCACCAGCGCGAACACGATCAGGAAACCGTATTGGCCGAGGCGTCGCCACTGCGGCAGCCAACCCAACGGCAGCATCCGTTCGACGATCCGCGAACCGTCGAGCGGCGGGATCGGGACGAGATTGAACAACCCCAGGAACAGATTCACGAGCCCGAACAGCACCCCCGTGCGCGTCAGGAGCGACACCTCGCTGCGTTCGTCGACCACCACGAAGCTGAACCGGGCGACCAACACCCCGACCGATGCGAGCGCGAAGTTCGCCGCCGGCCCCGCAAGGGCGACGAGCACCAGGTCTCGTCGCGGCGACCGGAGGCGGCCGGGCACGACGGGAATCGGCTTCGCGTACCCGAAGACCGGGAGCCCCGAGACGGCGCCCATCAACGGCAACAGCACCGAACCGAACGGATCGAGGTGCTTGATCGGATTCAGAGTCAGCCGCCCGGCGCGTCGCGCGGTGTCGTCGCCGAGGCGAAACGCGACGAACCCGTGCGCGAGCTCATGCAGTACGACCGCGGTGATGAGCGAGCCGAACGCGATGACGACGTCGCTGTCGATCGTCATGGCAGCTCGGGTCGGTCGTTCAGCGTTTCGCCGAGGCGCAGTCGATGCAGAAACGAGCGGCGGGCATCGCTTCGAGCCGCGCCGAACCGATCGCCTGGTGGCAGTCCTCGCACGTGCCGAAGTTGCCGTCGTCGAGCTTGGCGAGCGCGTGCTCCACGTCGTGGAGCGTCTCGAGCAGGCTCCCGACGATGGCGTCGACCTCGCCGCGCTCTGCGGTGACCTGGCCGATATCGGCGAAACCCTCGTCGAAGGTGCCGTTCGCCCCATCGTGTCCGAGGTGGGCGAGTTGCTCGTTCACACGGCTGCGCTCGCTTTCGAGCGCGGCGCGAGCGGCGGGAGATTCGGCGTGGACCATCCGATCAGTCTACTGCCGGTGATCCCGCGATCTCGCGCCGGGCGGCGGCGCGGCGTTCGGCGGCGGCCCGCGGATGTGCCGAGTCGTAGACGGCGCGGAGCCGCTCGGGGGAGACCTTCGTGTACACCTGGGTGGTCGAGATGCTCGCGTGACCGAGCAGTTCCTGCACGCCGCGGATGTCCGCGCCGTGGTCGAGCATGTGGGTCGCGCACGAATGGCGCAACACGTGGGGCGACAGCCGATCGGTCAGTCCGACCCGGGCGCCGGCGTCGCGCACGATCTTCCAGCAGCCCTGGCGCGTCAGCCGTCCGCCGCGGGCGTTGAGGAACACCGCGTCGGTGTCCGCGACCCGACGCGGCCGAGCGGTCCGCAGGGTCGGGCGGCCGGTCTCGAGGTAGCGGTCGAGGGTGGTCCGTGCGGTCCGTCCGACCGGCACGACCCGCTCCTTCGACCCTTTGCCGAGCACCCGCACCATGCCGCCGTCGAGGTCGAGCCCGTCGAGGTCGAGGCCGACGAGCTCGCTGATCCGCAACCCCGACGCGTAGAGCAGCTCGAGGATCGCCCGATCGCGCGACGGGAGCGGGCCGTCGGCCTCGACTGCCTCGAGCAACGAGTCGACCTCCGCCTCGCTCAACGCCTTCGGGATCCCTTGGGGCACCCGGGGTGCGCCGAGGTCCTCGGTCGGGTCGCGCTCGGCGAGGCCCTCGTCGACGCAGAACCGATGGAACGACCGCACGGCGACGAGCGAGCGGGCGATCGACGCGGGAGCGAGTCGAGCCCGGCCCTCGTCGTCGCGCAACGACCGCAGGTGTGTGACGAACGCACTCACGCGCTGCGGGTCGACGTCGGCGACGGCCTCGATCCCGTTCGAGCGCAGGTACTGCTCGTAGCGACGCAGGTCGCGCCGGTATGCCGCGCGCGAGTTCGGTGCCAGGCCGCGTTCGACCGCGAGCCAGTCGTGGTGGTCGACGAGGCGCCGCTCGAGGTCGTCGGCCACCCGGGCGCGACCCCGATCAGTCGCCCGCGGCCGGCTCGACCTCGCCGACGGGCAGGACGAACGGGAAATGCGGATTGCGCCCCTCGGCACGGAACGCCGCGGCGGCGACGAAGCCGGCGAACAGCGGATGCGGGCGCGTCGGACGGCTCTTGAACTCGGGGTGCGCCTGTGTCGCGGCGAAGAACGGATGCACCGACCGGTCGAGTTCGATGAACTCCACGAGTCGTCCGTCGGGTGAGGTCCCCGACATGACCAACCCGGAATCTTCGAGCGGTTGGCGGTACCGGTTGTTGACCTCGTAGCGGTGTCGATGCCGTTCGTAGACGACCTCGTCGCCGTACAACTCGCGCACGAGCGAACCCGCTTCGAGCTTCGCCGGCCAGGCACCGAGGCGCATCGTTCCGCCCATGTCGACGACCTCGCGCTGGGTGTCCATGAGGTCGATCACCGGATGCGGCGAGTGCGCGTCGAACTCGCTGCTGTTGGCGCCGCCGAGACCGCACACGTTGCGGGCTTACTCGATGACGGCACATTGCATGCCGAGGCAGAGACCGAGGAACGGCAACCGCTGCTCGCGCGCGTAGGTGACCGCGGCGATCTTGCCCTCGATGCCGCGGAATCCGAACCCGCCCGGCACGACGATGCCGTCGAGTCCGGCGAGGCGGCCGTCGGCGAGCAGACCTTCGGCCTCGTCGGAGGGGATCCAGTCGATCATCACCTTGACCCCGCTCGCGAAACCGCCGTGCCGCAGTGCCTCCACGACCGACAGGTAGGCGTCGGGCAGGTTGATGTACTTGCC
>SXJQ01000270.1 GCA_005779345.1 Actinomycetota bacterium | reverse complement strand
GGTCGAGGCCGTCCGGATCGGTGCCCGCCGGCTGGAGGTACCCGGCCAGTTCGAGGCTCACGGCCCCGTGCACGACGATCCACAGGTGCCCCGCCACCACCTCGGGCGACTCGGCTGCGAGGTGGCCACCGTCGATCGCGCGCTGCACGCCGTCGAGCAGGCAGACGAACGACTCGAGCGACTCGGCGCGGTCGGCGTCGGTGCACTCGAACTCGGGAACGGCCCGGCCGAACATGATGTCGTAGAGGTGCGGGCTGGTCCGCGCGGCGAAGCGGTAGGCCCGGCCGAGGTCCAGCAGGTCGGCAACCGGGTCGTCGCTCGGGACCACGCCTTGCATGGCGGCCGCGAGGCGGGCGAAGCCTTCGAGATACATCGCGCGAACCACGCCCTCCTTGCCCCCGAAATGGGTGTAGACGGCTTGGGTCGAGGTTCCGACCGCGTCCGCGAGGCGGCGCACCGACAGCGCGTGGGGTCCCTCGGACTGGATGATCCGACCCGCGGCGTCGACCAACGCCTGACGTTGCGCCTCACCGCGGAGCACCCGACCGCGGCGGTCTTGACCGCGAGTACGTCGCCGTGGTTCCATGACAGTGTTATAGCACTGTCCGAACGCTTCGCGCAGCCCCGAGGGGACGACACATGGCAAAGGTGCAACCCGGCCGCTACACGGCCGCGCTCGACGACGACATCGTGCTCTTCCTCATCGGGATGCGGTTCAACCGCCCGTGGAAGGTGTGGCAGTGGTGGTCGGTGTTCACCGCCATGCCCCGCATGCTCCGTCAGCTGACGACGGTGCCCGAGATCGGGTTACTCCACGTGCAGAACGGGATGTTGTCGGGGCAGCCGCTCGTCGTGTGCTATTTCCGCTCCCCCGAGCACCTCTACCGCTTCGCCAAGGACCCCGAACTCACCCACCTCGAGCCGTGGCGCCGCTTCAACCGCAAGATCCGCGACTCGGGCGACGTCGGGATCTGGCACGAGACCTACCGCATCGGCCCCGCCACGACCGAGACCGTCTACGGCAACATGCCGCCGTGGCTCCTCGGCGCGGCCGTCGGCACCGAACTCGCCGGCAAGCGCGGCAACTCCGCGGAGAAGCGGGCCGGTCTCACCGAGACCGACGAGCCGGTCGTCGCTCCGTACTGAGGCACCGCCTGCGGGGCGCGATCACCCGAAGTGCGACAATGGGCCATGGCCGACAAGTCGCGACGCGGTGACCAACAGGTCATCACCAATCGGCGCGCTCGCCACGAGTACTTCATCGAAGACGAGTTCGAGTGCGGGATCGTGCTCGTCGGGTCCGAGGTCAAGTCCATCCGCGGGGGCCGCGCCAACCTGCAGGACGCGTATGCCCGCGTCATCGACGGCGAGGTCTGGCTCTTCGGGATGCACGTATCGCCCTACGAGTTCAGCCGTGGCGACGTCGACCCGGTACGTCGACGGAAGTTGTTGTTGCACGAGCGCGAGATCGTCGAACTCGACCGGGCAACCGAGACCAAGGGCGTGACGCTCGTCCCCACGCGCGTCTACTTCAAGGACGGGCGCGTGAAGGTCGAACTCGCCGTGGCGCGTGGCAAGCACCACTACGACAAGCGCCAAGCGATCGCCGAACGTGACGCCAAGCGCGAGACCGAGCGGGCCATGAAGGGCCTCCGCGACTGAGGCTCCCACCGCGGTCGGCCCCCGGCGGGCGAGATTCCGCCGTCTCGCCGGGAATATCGGCTTGGTGCCAACGGTAGGATGCACCTGTTCGTCCGCGTTCTTGCACCCGCGGGCGGACAACTTGACAAGGGGGTGCTGGGCTTCGATCTCGAGGATCGAAGTGGGAGAAGCGAGCCGACGTCGCCGGAACGTCGAAAAAGAGCCGGCAACACTGATACACGCCAACGACAACTTGGCTCTCGCCGCTTAGGTGGCGACGGTCTTCCGGCCCCGGTCACTCGGGTCGGGCCTGACCGTCATCTCGAGTGACTCACCCGCCGGGACGGCCTCGGGCCCGGCGGGAACATTCAACGGGGCTGGATCGCCTGCAGGCCGCCGTCGGCCGGCGGGAGATCGAGATCAAATCGACGGCTGCGCTCGGAGAAGTCCCACGGAGAGCTCGGGAGACGCGGGTTCGACTCCCGCCACCTCCACTCCGTTGTCGTTTCGACAACGACTTTTCAGGGCGGTTCACCCGAGCGTTCAGCGCTCTCGCTCTGAAAGGTTCACAGCTCGGTCATGACGCGCAATGCCCGGCGCTGCAGAGTTCCGTACCCACCTGCGGTCGCGAGGCCGAGCGCTTCGCCGACCGGAGCGGCGACTTCATCGCCGGTCCTTCCGGCGTCGCGACGCGCGACTCCTTGGTACAGCAGCGCTTCGGCGACGAAGAATCGAGCGTTGGTCGATCGACAGCGCTCCAACGCCTGCGTGAACGCGTCGTCGGCACCATCGAAGTCACCGAGTGCCGCGCGCAGTCGGCCGACGAGGGTGGATACGGGCGCGATCGGCGCCTGCCCGGACCATGCCGACCAGTAGTCGGTCAGCGGTGCGAGCCGGTCGAGCAACCAGGCGGCATTGTGGAGATCGCCGAGTTCGGCGGCGACGACAGCCAACGTCCCGAGGTTGGGAAGAAACGACTGGTCGCGCGGATGGTCGCTTCCCCACGGGTAGCAACGCTCGGCGACGGGCCTGGCCTCGTCGTGCCGTTCCGATTCGCACAGCACCATCGCCACGATGGCTGCGACGGCCAACCCCACGGTCCCGTCCCCAGCCATGTGCGGCGTGAGCAGATCGAGCGCATCGTCGAGACGTCCAGCTTGCCTGTACGTGAACCCCATCACGTTGAGGTACCAGAGCGCCGCGTCGAGCTCACCGGTCGCGTTGGCTCGCTCGAGCACCTCCGCCGCCCTGACCTCCGCGTTGGCGAGCGTGCCGAAGCGAAGCTCGTAGCCGACGTGGTGCGCGGGTGCGAGCCATCGGTAGTGCGGCGGCAGCGCATCGCCGACAGCCGCGTAAGCGTCGAATGCTGTGAGAAACGGTTCGGGGTCGCCGACCCACGCGCCCCACCCGACGCACGACGCGGCCACCTGAACTCGTGCCAGCGCGGTCCGAAGCTGCTGCGAGTTGCGGATCAGTTCTTCGTTGATCTCCGGTAGCTCACGCAGGTGATCCACGTGCTGGGCGACGTTGCCCCGCGCCATGAGCGCCTCGTGCAACGCCACGGCATCGCCGAGACCGCGCGCGATCGTCGCCGCCTGCTCGCTGAGCACGAGCTGCTGGCGGAGGTCACCGGAGTACGCGAGCTCCTGCACGAGCACCGCCGTGATGCGAACCCTCTCGGTGCTGGCATCGTCGCCGAGATGATCGAGGCAGTGCTCGAGCTGACCAACGAGAACCTCGTCGACCGCGAAAATTTCGGAGACGAACCCGCGACTCGTCTCCAACAACACACGCGCCATGCGAGCACCGTCGTCGATCACGGTCGCGAGGTCCAACGCACGCGCTACGTCGGCGCGGTAGTCGGTCCCGTTCCATCGGTTCGCAATCGCGAGGCCGATTGCGGCGTCCGCGGCGAGCTCGGGCGCATCGACGTCGACATCCTCGATGACGCCGAGCGCGCGCCGGAACAGGTCGGCAGCTTGATCGAACGCCAGGTTCGCGATCGCTTCGTCGCCCGCGCCCACCAAGTACCGCACCGCTTTGTCGCCCACGCCGAGTGGTGCGGCCTCGGAGAAGTGTTGGGCGAGCGCGACGACGTCGCCCGGGAGTAGCGCTTCGTATGCCTCCCCCAGCGCAAGGTGCATCCGCACCCGGCGGGTCGTACGCAGCTCGGCGAGCAGCGTCGCCCGCACCAAAGCATGCGAGAAGCGCCACCGCCCCACACCGACCTCGTCGACCAAGCGCGCGTCGACCGCGTCATCGATCGCGTCCAGCACCTGCTCCTGATCACCGGCTACGGCCGCGAGCAGATCGAGACGCAGCTCCCGCCCGATCACTGCCGCCCACGACAACACGGTGTTCGCCGAATCCGAGAGGCGCGACAGGCGGCGACCGACGACCTCACGGATCCCGTCGGGCAGCGCCATCTCCGACAGGTCGACCGCGAGGCGCCACACCTCACCGTCGTGGATCAACGCACCCGATTCGACCAGGTGACGGAAGAGCTCCCCGACGAAGAACGGGTTGCCTTCCGTCTCGGCGTGGACCGCGGCCGCCAGCTCGCGCGCCGAACCGTCGAGCGCGGCCTGGTTGACCGTTTCCATCATGTCTTCCACGCCCGCGAGATCGATGCCATCCAGCGCGAGGCGCTCGACCTCGGGAACCCGGCGCAGATCGGCCAGTATGTCGGCCAGCGGATGCGTGCGGTCGAGGTCGGTGTCGCGATACGTCGCGACGATCAGCAATCGGCACCGCACCTGCGAACGCAGGACATGACGCAGCATCAACAGCGTCGGGCGCGCGGCCCAATGGATGTCGTCGACGACCAGCACCAGACCGCCGGAACCCGCCGCAGCGGCGAGCCAGGAGTCCACCGCCTCGAAGAGACGATACTGGTCGACCTCGGCGTCGCCGGATGCCATCTGTTCTCCGTCGAGCGCAAATCGCGCTGCGAGGTCCGGGATCAACCGCGTGAGTTCGGTGGGCCGCTCCCCGAGTGGCTCCAAGTTCCCGGGGTCCAGATGTGCGGAGTGGTGCGTCAGCGCCTCCACGAACGGTTGATATGCAATGCCCAACTCTTCGTCACATCGCCCGAACAGCAGCGCGGCCCCGTCGGCATGCACGCCCAGCGCAAACTCTGACGCGAGGCGCGTCTTGCCAATCCCCGGCTCGCCCGCGATCAGCACGCACGACTTCGCACCCGAGTGCAGAGTCCGCTTCCAGCGCGCGGTCAGCACATCGAGCGCTGCCGCTCGACCGCAGAACGGGAAGGCACCGTCACGTGTGGCGAGCGCGTGCGGCAGCGGCAGGCCCCGCTCACGAACGCTGCGCTCCCAGCCGATCTCGACCGTCGCGATCGGTTCGGCAAGCCCCTTCAACTCCAGTTCACCCACCGGTGTGAACACATGGCCGCCCCGCCCGCGCGCGAGTGCCTCGACCACACTGGCCGCCAGGATCTGCCCACCCTCGGCGGCGGCACACAACCGCGCCGCCTCGATCACGGGGGTGCCGAACACGTCGGCGTGCTCCACCGTCACATCGCCGAGGCTGATACCGACCCGCAGCGACAAAGAGACGTGCGGCTCGGCGAAGCGCAGCGCATCGACGCCCTGCTGAATTCCCACCGCGGCCGCAACGGCCCGCGCCGCGGATCCGAAGGTTGCGAGGAACCCGTCACCGAGCCCTTTGACGATGCGGCCTCCGTGGCCGGCGACGACCTCGGCCACCGCAGAATCGTGCGCCCGCCGGACGTCCTCCGCCACGTCTTCGCCCAACTCGGCGCGCAGCGCGGTCGAGCCGACAAGATCGGTGAACAGCACCGTCAGCGTGTCGAGCACGCCGGACGAGCCAGAGGTGTCGGGCATCCGAGCAGTCTGCCAGCTGTTCTGGCCAACCGAGGCGCCTCGAACCGGCGATTGCGCCGAGGAGAAGGAGTTCGGGACCTCAGCGCGATCGTCTCCGGAAGCTCGCCGCCGATCGATTCAGTTCGATGACCGACGCGTTGGACGCCGCGCTCGAGGCAGTCCGTCGGGAGGACTTCGACCGGAGCATGGCCCAGGACGAAGCGGAGCTGCGGACCGACGCGGAAGCCTGGGCGCGCTATGCCGCGGAGCGCGACGAGTGGCTGGACGCGGATCTGGCGGCGAGCAGTTGAACTTCGGCGACGTGACGATCACCGGCATGCCGTAGCGGCCGACGCCCGAACCTGGCCGCGCTCCGCGCGGGCCTGGGTCCGCGGGTGTCATGATCTCGTCGTGACCGCCGATCCGCTCGACACGACCGCTGGGATTCCGTACGAACTGTTCGCCGAGCTGCGAGCGACCTGCCCGGTTTCACGAACGACTTCGGGCGCCTACTTCCTCGCCGGCCGCGACGACGTGCTCGACGCCACCAAGAACCTCGAGGCGTTCCAGGCGAGCTTCCGCGAGGCCGGGGTCGTCGTGCCGCCCGAGGAGCAGTTGATCAGCGAGATTCCCGAGCCTCGCCACGGCAAGATCCGCAGGATCATCAACTCGGCGATCGCCCAGCATCGCATCGGCCGCGTCGAGCCGTTCGCTCGGCAACTCTGCCATGAGTTGCTCGACGGTCTGATCGAACGAGGGAACGGTGATCTCGTCGCCGACTACGTGGTGCCGATCCCGGCGCGCGTCATCGCCCACCTCCTCGGCGCCGACCCCGAGGACCACGCGAAGTTCGCCGACTGGTCCGATGTCGTCGTGCAATCCACCTATGCCACGAAGAACCGACGCGACGACGGCATCGACGGCGAGGGCCTCGCGGGCGTCGCGCCCGAGTTCACCGACTACCTCGACCGGATGATCACCGAGCGCCGCCGCGCGACCCACCCACCCGACGACTTCGTCACGCGGCTGCTCCGCACCGAGGTCGACGGCCAGCGACTCACCGACCTCGAGCTGCGAACCCAGCTCGCGTTCCTGCTCATGGCCGGCAACGAGACGACCCGTCACCTGATCGCCAACCTCCTCGAGACGATCTGCCTCGATCCGGCGTTGTTCACGACGTTGCGCGCAGAACACGATCTTGCTCCGACCGCGGTCGAGGAATCCCTCCGCCACGACCCGCCCATCCACGTCCTCATGCGCGACTGCATCGAGGATATCGTCCTCCACGACGTCGCGATCCCCGCCGGAGCGAAGGTCGCGTTCGGGCTGGCCGCAGCGAACCGCGACGAGCGCGTCTACGACGATCCCGACGCGTTCCGCCTCGACCGACCGAGCGCCCGCGACCACCTCGCGTTCGGTGGCGGACCGCACATCTGCCCCGGCGCGGCGCTGGCCCGCCTCGAAGGGCGGATCGCAGTCGAGGTGTTCGTCGAACGCGTCGACGCCGTCCGACTCGTCGACGGCTACCGCCGCGAGCCGGTCCCAGTGTTCTGGGCGAACGGACCCCGCGCGCTCCCCGTCACCCTGCATTGACACGACAGACACCCGCAGCAGCGCCATACCCTCGCGATCGTGAGCCAGCAGCGTTCGGCGATGCTCGAGGAGTTCGACCGCACGGGGATCGTCAAGATCGAAGGTGCGTTCGACGGCGCGAGCGCCGCGCTGATGCAGGCGACCGTCTGGCGGGAACTCGCGCGTCGCCATGGAATCGAACGCGACGAGCCGTCGACGTGGTCGCGACACGAACCGACCGGACTGAAGTCCACGAAGAAGAGTCGCGCGTTCGCGCCGATCTGTGGTGAGGCCGTCGGCGCGGTGCTCGACCGGCTGTTCGGCGTCGGTCGGTGGGCCCGCCCGGAGCACTTCGGCAACGTGCTCGTGACCATGCCGAACGCGGCCGAATGGCGGGTCCCGCATCGGATCTGGCACTCCGACTTCCCGGCCACGCTGCCGACGGACCAGCTCGCGGTCGTGAAGCTCTGGGCACTGTTCGACGACGTCGCGGTCGGCGGGGGCGGGACGCCGCAGCTCGCAGGTTCCCACACCCTGTTCGAGCGCTACGTCGCTCGGACCGGGGAGCGGGACTACAAGCGCGCGAAGTTCGGGTTCTTGAAGTCCGATCCGTGGTTCCACGCGCTGACGCGCGACGACACCGACCCCGGTCGCAACGAGAAGTTCCTTGCCGGCACCACGATCGACGATGTTGCTGTCGGCGTGGTCGAATGCACCGGGCGAGCGGGCGACGTCTACGTGACACACCCGTGGGTGTTCCACTCGATCGCCAACAACGCGACGACCCGCCCCCGTCTGATGCGGAGCGTCGCGATCCGCCGCTGCGCTCCTTAGTCACCTACGGGGTCGGTCAGGGTGGCGGTGAGAAACGCCCAGAGGGGGCCGGCGGTCGCGGCGGTCACCCCGCCCGGGCAGAGGATCGCACCCGGATCGACGACGGCGACATCACGATCGTGCGCCCACCGCGACCACACGCTCTCGACCCATTCGGCCCGCGCGGCCCCGTCCACATCGATTCCGGCGGACTCGGCACACGGCGGCGCGAGCAGTGCGAACTCGGCGCCGTCGATACTCAACGAGCGGCGGGCGGCATCGAGTTGGTCGCGGAGGTACGCCTCGAGGTCGTCGGAGCCGGTGCGCAGCCGTCGTCCGTCGATCACCCGATCGAAACCCTCACTGCTCCCGACCATCAGCACCGCGACGTCGGCGCCCGAAGCGCGCGCCACGAGCGCGTAATCGTCGGCCCAACGTTCGCAGCGCGGCAGCGGCGCCTGCCGGCGGTCGTCGACGATCACCGAACCGGTGGCGATCCCACACGCGTACGAACCGAACGTCATGCCGCGGATCCCCCCACCGTCGTACGGCGCGCCGGTCTCGATCCCGAGCGCGAGCGCGGTGCCGTCGCCTGCGACGAGGACGCGTCGCGCCCCCGGTGGGGTCGCGGCGCCGATGCGCTCGTAGCTCGCCGCGAGCCTGGCGTCGGCGGCCGCGATCTGCCGGGCCAGATCTGCCCGGGAATCGTGCGTGGCGATCATCGTTGTCGCGACCACGACGACCATCGCCGCGGCGAACGCGACGAGCCGCCGGCCCGCGAAGGCACCCGTTCGGATCGGTTGTTCGATCCACCGGTACGACGCCGCCGCGACCGCGAGCGAAACCACGACGCGGACCGCCAACAGCGCCACGCCCGAGACGCCGACGCGGTCCGCGCTGAGCACCGCGTAGAGGGGAAAGTGGAAGAGGTAGAGCCCATAGGAGATCGATCCGACGGCGCGGAGCGGCCCGAACGACAGCGCCCGCCGCAGGATCGATGCCGGCGGGCCCGTCGCCGCGACGACCACGGCGGCCGACGCGACGGCGATCAGGAAGAACCCACCGCGGTAGAGGAATCGGTCGGCCGTCTGCGCCGTCTGGAACTGGAACGTCAGCCACCCGAGCCCGACCAGACCGACGACCTCGCACGCGAGGAACACCATGCGCGATCGACGCCCCGAGTTCGCCGCGAGCGCGAACCCGAGCGCCGCGCCCACGAGCAGCGACTGCGCCCGGGTGTCGGTGCCGAAGTATGCGCGCTCGCCGCCGATGCGGTCGTAGACCCGCAACGTCCACAGTGCCGAGGCCACGGCGAGACTCCCGGCCAGCACCGCGCGGCCCCGGTTCGTGCGCACGACGCGCGTCAGACCCACGAACGCGACCGGCCAGACGAGATACCACTGCTCCTCGACCGACAGCGACCACGTGTGCCCGACGAGGCTGTCGGGACGGCCGATCGAATACCAGTTCTCGGCGTAGAGCACCGCAGCCATGACATTGCCGCGGAGGTCGACCAACTCGCGCGCGTCGAGCACGACACGGGCGACCGCCGCGACCAACACGATCAGCACGAAGAACGCCGGGAGCAGACGCAGGGCGCGTCGCTTCCAGAAGGCGAGGAGATCGACCCGCCCGGACCGGTCTCGCTCCACCAACAACAGCGAGGTGATCAAGTACCCCGACAGCACGAAGAAGACGTCGACGCCGAGAAACCCGCCCGGCCACGCCGTCCCGAAGCCGCCCCGCCCACCCGGCGTGTGGTGGTACAGCAACACCGCGCCGACCGCCACCGCTCGGAGCCCGTCGAGCGCGGGTTGGCGTTCGAACCGGGTCGAGTTCACGAGCCTCGCGGCGGATCCGCGCACGCACGGTCCGTCAAGACCGCGTAGACGGGAACCGACCCGCGGAGCAGGCCCGAACTCGTCGCCATCGCGATCACGTGCTCGGGCCGGCGCGGCGGGTCGATCACGACCGCGACGCACGCGCCCGCCAGGTACCGCTTGCGCTTCTCGAGCAGCTCGGCGGGCGTGTACGCCGGGTAGTAGGGCGGCGCGACGTCGCGCCGCCATCCGGCCCACTCGTACCCGGCATCGATATCGGCGGCCGAGTACCCCTGTTCCATCGCGAGTTCGGCCACCTTCCAGCGCGTCGCGTCGAACGACGCCGACTCCGCGCTGTACACGATGCCGAGCCCGGCGATCGCGGCGACGGCCGCCACCACCCCCAGCGTGCGACCGACCGGCACCGACCGGCCGGCCGAACGCAGCAGCAACAGACCGACGAGCGGGAGCAGTCCGAGCGCGTACCGGTCGAAGATCGGGAGGCGACACAAGATGGCGAGCTCGTAGGCGGCGAGGGTCCCGACCACCGTGAGCCCGACCGCGACCACGACCGGGTCGAGGCCCGCGAAATCGCGTCCGCGAACGCGGCGCCGCAGGTCGTCCCAGGCGGGGATCATCGCGACGACGAGCACCAACGCGCCCAGCGTCCCGATCGCGACGAGCAACTCGAACAGCAGCTCGGGCATCACGAGCGGACGGCTGCCACTGATGATGTCGTCGGCGAGCACACCGCGTCGGTCGAGGTAGTTGCCGACGAACGGCTGGGTGCGATCGAGCGCGTAGCCGACGACGAGGACCGACAACGCGACCGAGGTCAGCGCGATCGTCGAACGTCGATCACGAGCGAACGCGCGGTCGACCAGCGCTCGCGGCCGCGCGGCGACGATCACCGGCAACAACAAGAGCCCGGCGAGCCGCAGGTACCCCGCCAGACCCGCGATCGACTGCTTGATCGACGGCGTGTTCGGAGCCTTGGGACTCAGGGCGAGACGTCCCGGGACACCGCTCCACCACACGAGGAGTCCGAGGCCGGCGACGGCGAAGACGCCGGCGAGCACGTACACCGCCTTGCGCAACGCGACGTCGCGACGTTCGATCGCCGTCACGAACGCGGCGACGAGGATCGCGCCCGCGACGACGATCGCGTACTGACGGATCGTCACCGCGAAGAACGCGAGCCCGAGCGCGACCGCGAGCCAGCGGGGCGACGCCGGGCGCCCGCGGAGCGCGATCGCCGCCGCGCCCAAGGCTGCGGTCTGCGCTGCGAACGAGGGAACCTCGGTCATGTACGTGGACGCCAGGGGACCCCACAACGGCCCGAGCGCGAGGGTCGCGGCCACCAGGAGACCCTGCGATCGGGCGACGCCGAGGCGTCCACCGAGGCCGACCACGGCGCCGAGGCCGAGGACACCGACCGACGCTGCGAACACCCGGGCCGCGACCACGCTGTCGCCGAACAGTTTCACCACCGGCACGGTCGCCAGCACCTGGCCGGCGAGCGTCATCGAGACCCACTCGTTGAAGTCCCATTGGCCCGAGTCGCTGAACCGGAACAGCGTGAGGAGGTACGACCAGTCGTCGCTGCGCGGCACGTCGAGGGCGCCGGCGCTCGCCGCGATCACCAGCGGCACGACCGCCCCCGACCCGACGACGATCGCTCCGACGCGCCACCATGGCGTTGGTCGACCGACCGCCGCCCCGCTCGATCCGTCGACCGTCGCAGCAGGTGTGCGCCTGGCGCGACCGGACGCCGTGTCGGGCGCGGCGTCGTCGCCGAGTACCGCGGACAAGGCCGCTTCGACTGCGAGCAACATCAGCGCGATCCACGTCGGCACCCGAGCCGCGTCGAACTGGGTCGGCCAGTCGAACCTCGGTGGGTAGTGGTGCTGGATCTGGCCGATCGCGAGATACGCGCCGACCAGCACCACGACGACGGGCGGCACGACGCGCACCGCAGCTCGGACGCGCCGATCGTGCAGCGAGAACGCGACCGTCGCGGCGACCACGACACCGACCCAGGGCTCGACGAGCAGCATCGCCGCACCGCCGAGTCCGAACACGAGCGCGGCCCGCACGCCACGCCCGAGCCGACGATCGGCGTCGACCGTGCCCCAGCGCAACACCGGGTCGTGTCCGGTCGGCAGGCCCGTCGCGAGTCGGCGGCGGCCGGCGAGCAGCACGATCCCGAGGCAGAGCGCCATGGCGAACAACGAGGCGAGCAATGCCGCGCTCACGACGCGCTGCGGCTTCCACTCGACGGTGATCGTCGCCGGCGCACCGTCGGATCGAGCGGGGACGATCCAGCCGCTCGAGAACCCGTCGACCAACGTCGCGGGGCCGAGGTCGTGCCCATCGGCCCGCGCGACCCAACCGCTGTTGAGGCTCTGGCCGAGCACGAACCAATAGGGCTCGTTCGTCGCGGGGCCACGGACCTCGACGTTCGCCCGCCCTTCCGAGACGACCTCGACGGGGTCGAGCCGATCCGCGGCGGGGAGCGCGAACTCGTCGCCGCGCGCCGGCCCGCCGCCGGGCGCCGACCGCAACACGATCCGTCCGATGTCGAAGGCCGTCGCGTTGTCGGGGCTCGATGCCGCGGACACGTCGTGCTCGCCGGAGTCGAGCGCGAGCGCGCCCTCGCCCTCGCCCTCGCAGAGGCTCACGGCGAGCGGACGTTGCGCGACGGCGTCGGCGGTGCTGCCCGCGAGGCGCACCGACATCCCGACGCCGTCGACCTCGACCAGGCCGTCGATGCAGTCGTCGGGGATGCGCTCGGGCAGCGGTGCTCGACGAACTCCCGGCATGCCGAGTTCCGCGATCGCGATCGGCATCGTGAGGTCGCTGCGCAGCACCGGTCGGGCGGCGGTGATCTCGAAGGTGAAGCTGCGTCCCGAGATCGGCTCGAACTCGACGGGGACCGACACCCGGCCGCCGGGCACGTCGAACCGAACCGACTCCGGGATCGTGATCGTCCGCGCGGTGCCGTCGTCGGCGGTGAGGTCGATGGTGGTCGGCAGCGAATGGCGCCCGTCGGCGACGAACTGGAGGTCGAGTCGGTCGATCGTGACAGGTGCTGCCAGTTCGAGCGCCAGTTCCACTTCCTTCAACTTGCCGATCGGCGTGCTCCACGCCGTCGCGGCATCGCCGTCGATGGCCGACGATGCGCGCGCGATCGGATTCCCGAGCCGCTCGCTCGAGGTCGCGGTGATCCCGCCCTCGTCGGCGGCGGGCAGCCCGACCGCACGATCGATGAGATCGTCGTCGGCGAACGTGCTGATCTGCGCGGTCGCGCCGAACGAGAATGTCCGTGCAGCCGGGAGGTCGAACCGGCGACGGAACGCGCTGCCGTCCATCGTCGTTTCGCGCGACAACACGATCGCGAGCGCATGGTCGTTCGACGCCGCGCCGAGGGCATCGAGGAGGTCGCGCGGCAGACGCATCGTCTCCTCGATGCGGACCGGTGCCGCCCCGGGCGCGTCGTCGGCGATGCGGATCTCCGTGAAGCCGTATCCGTTCTTGGTGGCGACGCTCAACCCCGGGCGTTCGCGCAGGGCCTCGATGCGCAACTCGACCTTGGAGAACGTGCGCCGCGAGAAACGCACCTGCTGACCGGCCTCGTCACGCGAGCGGCGGTCGAGATCGGCGAAGACCGGGGCGCCGTCGTCGAACCGTAGCGAGATCCGCGAGATCGAGCGCGACAACTCACGGACCTCGGGTTGTACGACGTCGAGGTGATCGGTGGTGATCGGTGTCGCGAGTTCCAACTCGAGGCGCTCGTCGTCGAGGTCGCGGCCGTCGCCCATCAGCCAGGCGCTGTCGGGGTTGCCGTCGAACGCAGCGGCGGCGCGCTGGCCGGGCCGGTACCCGAGGTCGGGGGACCCGTAGCCGGTCGATTGCAGGCGGGTGATCGCGCCGTCGAGTTCGGTGACGGTCGCGGCGTCGTCGCCGGCGCTCGGAAACACCTCGAGCCGTTGGTCGAGCGGGTCCTCGCGGAGCGCGATCTCGCCGGCGGTCTCGGTGGCGCCGTAGTCGCTGCTCATCCCCTGCCAGCGCAGCCCTCGGCGACGGTTCGAGTCGGTGAGCACGAGGACCGACCCGTCGCCGACGAGCCGGCGCAGCGCCGCCGGATCGTGCGACGCCGAATAGAGCACCGCGCGGCCTGCGTCGAGGAGCCCGGCCGCGGCCAAATCGACGAGCCCCTCGCCATCGCCACTCACGACGAGCGACGATTCGACGCTCTTCGCGCGCGCGATCGGCAGCGGATCGTCGACACCGAGGACCGCGACGGGCGGCGGATCGGCGTCGTCGGCGGGCGGTTGGGTCAGGTCACCGAGTTCGGGGAACTTCAATGCGCCGGGGATCTCCGTGCCGTACTCCGTCGGCGGCGTGAGTCCGTCGGGAGGTCGGTCGGTGAACGTGTCCCACAACACGCCGGCCGGCACGACACCGAGCAGGAACCGATCGGTCTCGAGGTCCATGCGCAGGACGATGTCGCCGACCCCGAGCAGCCGTGCGATCGGCGCGACCGCATCGGGTTCGATCGCCGTCTCCTGCACCCGCCGGTCGAGCGCGATCAACAGGTTCGTGCCGGCGTCGGATCCCCAGGGGACGAGCTCGCGCGCGACGTACGGGCGATCGATGAGCCCGGGCTCGATCGGATCCACGGTGTCGCCCCATCGATACGCGGCGAAGTCCGCGCCCGGGAGCGCGAGCACCCGCGTGTCGTGGGGCGCGGCATCGAGCGCGCGCAACGCCGCGCTCCAGTAGGCGGGCACGGTTTCGTCGCGGCCGAGGTAGTCGCTGTAGTAGACGCCGCGCCATGCGCCCGGAGCGTTGACGAGACACATCGCCCCGACGAGCGCGGCCGCGCCGATCCCGAGCCAGGGACGGTTCCGAGTCCGCATCCGCGCCGCGAAGGCACTGACACCGACGCCGAGCAACACCGACAATCCGAGGACCACCAGCGGCGTGGCGCGCGCGGTGCTCCGGAGGGCGAACCCGACCGTCGAGGTCGTCGCGAACGACTTGAACAACGAGCCGACGATCGACGGATCGTCGTAGGGCGCGGCGCCGACGGCGATCGCGATCCCGAGCGGGACGAGCAGCGTGAAGAACGACCGATACCGCCAGCGCACGGCTCCGGCGGACCACAGCGCGGTCGCGGGCACCGCCAGGCTCACGAACACCACTGCGGGGCTGAGCGTGAACGGCTCGAAACCGTCGTTCCACTGTCCGACGCGATCACGACCGTAGAAGAACCAGTAGCCGAGGCCGCGCAAGAACTCGTAGGGGTACGCGGTGGCCGACACGGTCCGGATCGACTCGGTGAAGCGCAAGATGTTGAGCCCGTACTTGCCCTCGACCCACAGGCCCGACATCCACCACAACGACGTCGCGATCGTGAGGAGGCCCGTGCGCCACACGAACGACCACGCCTGGCGCGAGGTGACGTCGCGCGCCACGAGCACTGCGAACGGGATCCACAGGACGGGCCCGAGTCCGGCGAAGATCAGCGAACTCGCATTCACCGAGCCGACGAGTTGCACGACGATCGCGAACCATGCGGCGTACTTCCAGCCACCGCGATGCATCCCGCGGATGACGAAGGCCAATAGGAATGGCAGCGCGGCCCACGGCCCGAGCAACACGCTGAGGCGCGAGGAGTACTCGATCACGTACGGCGTGAAGGCGTAGGCGAGCATCGCGACCGGCACGCCGGGACCACCTACCGACATCGTGCGCATGAGGTACCGAACGCCCATGCCCGCGGCGAACAACATCGTGGCGAGCAGGAGACGCTGCGCGACCCACGACGGCACGCCGAAGACCTCGTGCATCACCCAGTAGTACGGACCGAGCGGGAACAGGTACCCGATGTTCTGATGGCTCGTCGTGCCGAGCCCGATCGAGGGATCCCACATCGAGACGGCGCGGCGGAGCAGACGCCCGGGGTCGAGGTACAGGTACGACTTGGTGTCGGCCTGCACGCGCCCGGCATCCATGAGGAGGATCGGCACCGCGACGACCGCGGCGAAGAGCGCGATCCCGCCTCGGCGCCGCGCCGTCGGCGATTCGAGCACGGCGCCGACGTTCACGGCGCGAACCGGAGGCGCGGGAGGCAGAGGCGGTTCGTGCGTGACGCGACGACCCGCACGTCGTCCTGGAGCGGTCGCCGGTAGGTGCGGACCGCGACGACACGACGACGATCGAGTCGCGCCGGGTCCGGCGCGACGCGCACGACCACGCAGAACCGGACGCGACCGCGCTGGCGGGCGAGCGTCCCGGGGCGCAGCGAGTGGAAGTTGACCCACTCGAAGCTCCCGCCGATCTGGCGGGGCGCCCAGCCGGCGCGCACGGCGTCGGCGGCGACGTGCCAGCGGGCCCCGTCGAACGAGGCGGAGTCGGCCGCATAGACCGTCCCGAGCAACAGGCTGACGGCGAGCGCGATGGCTGCGCCGCGCCGCGCCCATCGCCCGGCCGGGGCCGAAGCGCGCGACGTCGGTCTGGTCGCGGTCTCCACGACCTCGGCCGCACGCACGCCCGCACCGGCGACGAGCAGGCCGACGAGTGCGATCAAGGGGAGGACGTACCGGTCGTACAGCGGCAGTCCGGCCAGCGCTGCAAGGGTGTAGCCGGCGGCGTACAGCACCGCCGTGCACGCCACGAACATCGCCGGTGAACCCTCGGGCGTGAACCGGCGCGCCCGCAGCCGCGTCCAGAGTGCGTGCAGCGGAGCCGCGGCGATCGCCGCGAGCAGGATCGCGGCGATCGTGCCGAGCACGATCAGCGCGTCGAACAGCGGACCCGGGATCAATTCGGGCCGACGCCCGGTCGACACGCCGTCGCCGAGCGCGCCGATCGGGGTCACGTAGTTGCCGGCGAACGCGATGCGCGGCGAAGCGATCCCGGTCGCGGTCAGCCACGCCGCGGTCACGACGACGAGGGTCGTCACGAGACCCGCGCACGCCGACCACGATCGCCGGAGCAAGGCGACGGGCCGCGCGAGCAGGAGCACGGGAACGAGCACGAGCCCGAGCAGGCGCACCATGCCTGCGCCCTTGTAGGCGAGCACGGAAACGGCATGACGATCCGGGAAGGTCGGGCTGAACGGCTTGCCGGCAGGGATGGTGCGCCAGTACGCGAGGAACGCGACCGCGCCCACGAGCGCGACGCCGGCGAGCGCGAGCGTCGCGAGCTGCGCGCGACGGCGTCCCTCGCCACCGAACCGAACGACGGCGAGCACCAAGAGCGCGATGAGCGGGAACACGGCGTACTCGCGAACGGTGAATCCGAACATCCCGACGCAACCGGCCGCGACCACGAGCGGCAACGACGTCTCGGGCGTGCGCAGGGCGCGGGCCCCGAGCGCGATCGTGACCATCACGCAGGCGAAGGCCGGAACATCGGTCATGAAGCTCGTGGCGAGGATCGCCCAGAACGGCGCCGCAGCAACCGCGATCGTCACGAACGCGGCGGTCCACACGCGACGGAACAGCGCGGTCCCCGTCGCCAGCACCCCCCACATTGCGCCGAACGCGAGCACCGCGGTGACGAGTTGGGCACCCGCGACATCGCGACCTCGCCACATCGCCACCGGTGCTGCCAGCACGAGCTGGCCGAGCAGCGACATCGAGACCCAGTTGTTGAAGTCCAACTCGCCCGAGTCGACCCAACGGAACAGCGTGCGGAGATACGACCAGTCGTCGCCGCGGGGTACGCCGAGCGCGCCGTAGCGGCGCGCCACCACGACCGGGAGCACGACGCCGATCGCGCCGACGACGGCGAGCGCGAGCGCGAACTGCGCCCGCGGGGCGCGCAGCGCCGCGACCCGCTCGCCTGGCCCCGTCGTACCCAACGAATCCCTCGCTCCCCCGGCCCTACGGTTCTCCCGGCCCACCCCGACCGGCCCATCTTCCCTTGGCGTGCACGCTCCGTGCCCGCGGCCGAGGCGCGTCCGGCGCCCACTGTGGCGACGATCACGTTGCCCGATCGCCGCGCGGAGGTGCCTTGCGGCCGCGAAGGCCAGGAATCTACGCTCACCCGCCCGGACGGTGGATGGGGCCGCCCGATTCGCCGGGTCCCCAGCACCCACGCCACAGCCGCACACAGAGCCCCACACGAGACACATGGGGAACGACGACAGGACGTCCGACTCGTGACGCAGCCCCCGACGGTGGTCACCTCCGACGACCTCGAACCGAGTCCGGAACCCCGCCTGCGAGGACCGATCCTGCTCGCCGTGACCATGATCGTCCTGCTCGGCCTGGGCGTGTTCCTGCGCACCGTCACCGACTCCCAGGGCTCCGAGCCCGAATCGGGCGAGGTCGCGGTGCGCCAACCGGGTGCAACCGACGCCTTCGCACGCGCTGATACGGCGTCGACCCTCGGCCCGAGCGACTCGGGGCAACGCTGGCAGTCGATGAAGGGCACGTGGGGGATCGACGGGTCCCAGGCCTACGTCGCCGTCCCGGATCCCGCGACCGCGAGCCTGGCAACGGTCGGGGTCGAGGTCACCGAGGGCCGGGCCGAGGTCACGGCAGCGGTCATGGCACCCGGCGTCGGGCTCGCGTTCCGGTGCCGGGGCCCGTTGTTCTGCTGGCGGGTGGAGGCGGTTCCCGAGGTCGGGACCTGGAACGTGATCAAGGTCGTGCAGGGCGAGGAGTTCTCCGTCGGCAACCTCGGGGTCGTCCCGGTCGCCGACGGCACCACGGTCGCGGTCGAGATGCAGGGCCCGAACCTGGAGTTCTTCGTCGACGGCGTGTCGGCCCTCCAGGTCGAGGATCCGGAGCTCGCGTTCGAAACCCGTGCCGGACTCTCGTTGCGCGAACCGGCCGGAGCAACGACGGCGCGCTGGAGCAACTTCTCGTTCACGCCCCGCATCGGACCGGGGATCCTCGATCCTTCGGCGCTGACCGTCACCGACGACTTCGACCGCGGCGACGCCGACGAACTCGGGACCACCGCCGACGGCTCGGACTGGGTCGAGGTCACCGGCGGCTGGGGCGTTCGAGACGGTCAGGCCGCGCTGCTCGACCCGGCAGTCGACGGCGACTCGATCGCGCTCGTCGACCTCGGGGCGAGCGATGCGGTCGTCGAGTCGACGGTCATCGTGCCGCAGCAGTCGACCGGGCTCGCTTTCCGTTGCCGCGACGAGCGCAACTGTTGGATCGTGACCGCGACCGTCGGCTACGGCACCTGGAACATCACCAAGGTCGTCGACGGCGATCGGGTTCCCGCGGGCGATCTCGGGCTGGTGCCGAATGCCCCGGGAACCACGCTGAGCATCACGCTGCGCGGGTCGGTCATCACGTTCACCGTCAACGGCGAGGTCGCGCGCACGATCGACGACGACTTCTTGGAGCGCGAGACGCGCGCCGGGCTCGTCGTGAGCCGCGGTCAGTTCGCCGATCAGGCGCGTTGGGCGAGCTTCGCCGCCGCGACGGAGGCGGCCTCGTGACCGCGACCGAGGCCGCGGCCCCGAACCCGCCGGCCGAGCCCCGCGACAGCGGCGGCCGGTTCCCCGCCATCGACGGCCTGCGCGCCATCGCGGCGATCTCGGTCGTCACCTATCACGTCGTCTTGAACTACGACGTCGAATCCGCGGCGAGTTCCGCCGGCGCCTGGACGGCCCGGCTCGGCAACTTCGGCGTCTCCACCTTCTTCCTCATCAGCGGCCTGCTCCTCTACCGCCCGTTCGTGATGGCGCACTTCCGCGACCAACCGCACCCGAGCTACCGGCCGTTCTGGATCCGTCGGTTCACCCGCATCTTCCCGGCGTACTGGATCGCCCTCACCGGCGCGCTGTGGCTCGGCATCCACGAACTGAACGACCTCGGCGACTTCTTCACGCGCTACCTGCTCCTCGGCAACTACCGATACGGCTACTCGCTGTCGGGGCTCGGCGTCGAGTGGACCCTCGTCATCGAGGTGAGCTTCTACCTCGCGCTGCCGTTCTTGGCGCGCGGGATCGGCCTCCTCAGCCCGCGCGGCGCGCCGCTCGCCCGCAAGCTCCGCGGCGAGTTCGCGGGCCTGGCGATCCTCTACGGGCTCGCGATGGCCGTACGCGTTTGGTACCTGTGGTTCTTCGACCTGCCCGCGGCGACGTTCGGACAGTGGTTCTCGCCACGGCAGCTCACCGGCTGGCTGATCGGCTATCTCGACTGGTTCGCGCTCGGCATGCTCCTCGCTGTCGGCAGCGCGTGGGTCGCGAACGGCGGGCGACTCCCCTGGGTCGCGCGGGCGCTCGCACGGAACCCGCTCGTGTGCTGGCTCCTCGCGCTGCAGTGCTACTGGATCTCGGTCCAGCTCAACCTGCCCGCCAATCCGTTCGAGGTGCTGACGCGCATCCAGTCGTTCGGGTTGACGTTCGTGTTCGGCGCGATCGCGTTCCTCATGTTGTTCCCGACGGTCTTCGGCGATCAGTCGCAGGGCAACGCGCGCCGGTTCCTCCGGAGCCCGGTCATGCACTGGCTCGGCACGGTGTCGTACGGGATCTACCTCTGGCACATCGTGTTCGTGAACGAGATCGAGAAACGCACGCTCGCGGGCGACTTCAGCGGCAACGTGTTCGTCTGGTGGATCACCGTGATGGCGCTCACCGTCCCGACCGCGGCGCTCAGCTATTACCTCCTGGAGAAGCCGCTCATCGGCCTCGCCCATCGCAATACTCGAGGCGGGCCGCGGCGCCCGCTCGACCAGCCGAGGTTCGGTCCGCGGCGGCGCGAACTGCGGGCCTTCGTCGAGCTGCTCGGTCTGTGCGGCATCGCGTTCACCCACCCGACGCTCGACATCCTCGCCAAGAACACGAGCGTGTTCATCACGAGCGGCGCGACCGGTCTCCAGACGATCCTGCTCGTCGTCGTCATCGCGCTGGTCCCCGCGACGATCGCGTACGGCGTCGAGGTGGCGATCGGTCTCGTCGCCCCCCGAGGGCGCGCCGGGATCCACGCACTGCTCGCCGGCCTGCTCGTCGCGGTCGTCGTCGTCGAGGCGTTCCAGCGCTACACCGAACTCGGCGATGCCGTGCTCGTCGGCGCGGCGATCGCCGTCGGGATCGGCGCCCTGGTCCTCGTGCTGCGTACCGAGCCCGCTCGGCAGTTCCTGCGCTTCCTGGCGATCGGGACACCGCTGTTCTGCCTGATGTTCCTCGGTCTGTCGCCGGTCACCGATGTCGTGTTCAAGGATCCCGACGCGGTCGCCGCGTCGGTGGGCATCGAGAACCCGAAGCGCGTGGTCGTCGTCGTACTCGACGAGTTGCCCCTCCAGTCACTCATCGACACCGAGGGCACGATCGACCGGACCCTGTTCCCCAATCTCGCCGCGCTCGCCGACACGTCGACCTGGTACCGCAACGAGACCACGATCGCCCCGTACACCCAACTCGCGGTGCCCGCGATCCTCACCGGCGAGACGCCACCGCGCGCCGACGCCCTCCCCTCGACGAGCGACTACCCCGACAGCTTGTTCACGCTCCTCGCCGGTTCGTACTCGATGAACGTCCACGAGGCGGTCACGCGACTCTGCCCGACCAACACCTGCGGCACCCAAGCCGAAGACGGCGGTCTGTTCGGACTCGTGCGCCAGAGCGCCTCGCTCTGGACCGACTTCATCGCGCCGCCCGACGACGCGTTCACGTTCAACGAGACGAGCGGGACCGCGACCGCACTGCGCACCGCGCGCCAGTTCATCGCGTCGCTCGCGCCCGCCGAGGAGCCCCGCCTCGATTTCGTCCACATCGAGTTGCCGCACCAACCGTGGCACTACATCTCGACCCTCCAGGACACCACCGAGACCGGCCCACCGCCCGGCGCGGAGTTCCTGAGCTGGAGCGACCAGCAGGCCGCCGAGATGGCACAGCGCCGTCATCTGCAACAGACCCAGGCCGCCGACACGCTCGTGGGCCGAATCGTCACCAAGCTGCAGCGCCTCGGCGAGTTCGACGACGCACTCGTGATCGTCACCGCCGATCACGGCGTTGCGTTCAACGCCGGCGATCCGATTCGCAGCGTCTCGGCCGACAACTACACCGACATCATGTGGACGCCGCTGATCGTGCACTATCCGGGTCAGGCCTCCGGTGAGGTCGACGATCGCGCCGCGTTGTCGATCGACGTGCTGCCGACCATCGCCGACGTCATCGACGCCGAGGTCCCGTGGGAGGTCGACGGTCGCTCCCTCCTCGGCGACGCGCGCACCGACGACCGGCGCCCGCTCTACCAGTGGGGCGACAACGCGTACGAGCCGCCTGACACACTGCGCCCCGGCGCCGACGAGCAGCACCTCACCTTCGACGGTGCCGAGGGGTTCGCGACCGCGCTCGCGAACCCAGCGTTGACGGGCGACCTCTCGGACCCCTACCGCCTCTACCGAGTCGGCGACCACGCCGATCTGATCGGGACCGACGCGGAACCGCTCGTGCAGGACCGCGACGGACCCGAGACCACCGGCCTCGTCCACCAAGACGCGTTCGACGACGTGCAGCCGAACGCTCGCACCGCGCCCTGGGCCTACGCGTCGGGCCTCATCCGCGACTTCACGAACGACCGACCGGTCGCGTTCTCGGTCGACGGGACGATCGCGGCGGTTTCGGAGGCCGGGTCGCTCGAAGGCACCGGCCACGGCTTCTTCCAGTTCGTGATCCCGCCGACGCTCGTCCACGAGGGCCGCAACGAGATCGTGATGTACTTCATCGACGGCGAACCGGGTGACGTCACGCTCGACCCGATCCCCTGGTACGAACCGTCGGGTTGACGCGTCACACCGCGGCGAGGATCACCTCGGCGATCGCCCGCCCATAGCGGACCGCGCCACCCGAATAGGTGGAGCAGCCGGCGATCATGTCCGCGATCCCGGAGTAGCCGGCCGGGCAGAACTCCACGCGGCCCGGACCGCGCACGACGATACGACCACCGGTGCATCCCTCACCGGCCCCCTCCTCGGGGAGGCACGGCGCGGTCTCGCTCCAGCGCGCATCGCCGAGCGCGAGGCCGGGCTCCGGATCGAAGGAGGCATGCGTGAACGGCGCCGCGGCCTCGCGGGCGACGGCTTCCAACGCGCGTTGTTGGGCGACCGGATCCGAATACGGCTCCGGGGGCGGCGGCACGAGCACCACCGGGACCTGCGCCGCCGCGGTGATCCCGAGGATGCGTTCGACGTCGCGACGTTGGCGGTCGAGGTACTCGGCTTCGTCGGCGAGCGCGTCGGCCATGCACGGAGCGGTCCGGCTCCCGTGGATCACGACCACGACGAGGTCGGGATGCAACGACGCGAGGTCGTCGGACACCCAGCCCGCCAGATCACAGAGCGCGGCGAGCGGTTGCGCGCGCACCACGGCGCGCGCGCCGGCGCCCGCGGCGACCACATCGGTGACGGTCGCGCTCGCTTCCAACGCGAACGCGTCGCCGTACACCAGCGCGAGCCGATCGGGACGACGACCGTCGACCCAGAGTTCGGCGTCGTCGGCCGCCGCCGACTCCAGGTACGGCAACATCCATCGAGCAACGAGCGCCGCGCCGTCGGGACTGAAGTGCACGCCGTCGTCGCGTACGCGTGCGACGTCGCCGATGGATTCGCGGGCCTTCCCGTCGGGACACAGCAAGGTCGAGATGGGCGCGATCGAGACTCGCGCTGGGTGGCGGGCGACGACGCGCTCGAGCACCACGTTGAAGGCCTCGAGGCGCTCAGGGTCACCGCTCGGGCGCGGGACATCGGCGACCGAACGGTTCGATTTGCCGAAGCACGGGAGGTCGACGGCGACGACCCTCGCACCGCGCGCGGTCAAGATCTCGAGCATCTCCTCGAGGCGCGCGTCGAGGAGGTCGTTCCACTCGGGCGCGCCCGGAACGAGCAACGGACCGGGGCCGGGCAGGTCGACGTCGAGGGTGTCGAACGCGCCGATCGAGAGCACCACGACGTCGGGGTCGCGGACGCGCAGCGTCCCGGGCCACGTCTCGGCCCACGGGCACTCATCGTTGTCGATCGCACCGACCGCGACCCGTCCGGGCAGGACACGGCACCCGACGAACCAACTGTTGTCGGTGCGCATGCCGAGGTCGACGAAGCCCGGCGCCAACGATCCCGCCACGCTGTCGCCGACGACGAGCACCCCGCCCGGTCGGCCGTCGATCGACGTCGCGTCGGCCCCCTGCGAGACGGCTCCCTGGGTCGCCGCGACGATCGCGACGGCGACCAGCCCGGCGACCACCGGCGTCGTGCGCTGCCACCAGCGGGTGCCGCCGGCACCGTGCCGGATCGGCTGTTCGAGCCAACGGTACGACGCAACCGCGATGAGCGCGCTCGCCGCGACACGAACCGCCAGCAGCGGCCAGCCGTCGAGGCCGACCCGTTCGGCGTCGAGCACGATGTAGACCGGCCAGTGCCACAGATACAAGCCGTAGCTCACGAGACCGACCGCGCCGAGCGGTCGCCACGAGAGGGCACGCGCGACCCAACGCCGCTCGGGATGCACGCCCGCGGCGATGATGATGGCGGTCGCGACCGCACACACGACCAAGCCGCCGCGGTACAACTCGCGCGACGCGCCCTCGAGGGTCGACCACGCGACGCCGAGCACGACGATGCTCCCGATCGCTGCGGCCTCGAGCAGTCCGCGACGGCGGCCCCAGTCGTTGCCGGCTCGGGCGATCCCCGCGGCGAGCGCCGCGCCGATCAGGATCGACGCGATCCGAGTATCGGTGCCGTAGTAGACGCGTGACGGGTCGCCCGCGTCGTACAACAGTTGGGCGGCGACGACGGACACGGCGGCACCACCCAACGCGACCGCGCCGACGCGACGCGATGCCGCGAGCCGATCGCGGCCGCGAACGAGCGCCACGACGATCAGCGGCCAGACGAGGTAGAACTGCTCCTCGATCGCGAGGCTCCACGTGTGTTGCAGCGGCGACGGGTCGCGGAACAATGCGAAGTAGTCGTTCGCGACCCACACCTGACGCCAGTTGGCGACGTACGACATCGTCGCGATCGCATCGCCGCGGATCGTCGCCAGCTCCGCCGGACTCGCGACCAACCAGGCATACGCCGCGACGGCCAACAGCACCGGGCCCAGCGCCGGGAGCAACCGCCGCGCTCGGCGCGCCCAGAACCGCCGCAGCGAGATCCCGTTGCCTGCCGCCGATTCGGCGAGGAGCAGCGACGTGATCAGGAATCCCGACAACACGAAGAAGGCGTCGACCCCGAGGTAGCCACCGCGCAGATGGTCGCCGTGGAACAGCAGCACCGCGACGACCGCGAGGCCACGGAGACCGTCGAGGGCGGGTTCATGACGGATCAGGCGCGCCGAACCGCGACTCGACACCGGCTCAGGCCTCGGTGTTGCCCGACGATGTCGACGTCGAACGCGCCGCTGGGTCGTCGCCGACCGCGGCCGCGGACTCCGCTGCGATCCAGGCCCAGACCGCGGCTGCACCCGCGCGCGTGAACTCGCGTCCTTCGAGGATCACGTCGCCTTCGGGTGTGACTCCCGGTTGGCCGTCGGGGCAGATGAACTCGTCGAGATCGGCGAGCGTCACCTTGTCGGCGTGGTCAGCGGCGTAATCGGCCCAGACCTCGTTCACCCAGGTGAGGCCCGGGTCGGGTTTCCCGTCGGGGAGCACGGAGCAGGGCGCGGTCGTCAGCAGGAGTCGGGCCTCGCCGCCGGTGAGTGCCGCGCGCGCCTGCTCCAATTGGCCGACCAAGTACGCGCGATGCTCCGGTGTTCCGATCTTCAGGATCTCGCCGTCGATCACGCGGTCGAACGATTCGGCCGTCCCCACCATCAAGATCGCGACGTCGGGCTCGAATGCCTCCGAGACCCGGGCGTATTGGTCGGCCCACGTGGCGCAGTTGTCGTCGAGTTCTTGCACCTTGCCGAAGACGATCGCCTGCCCGTCGACGATCCCGCACGGCCCGGGGGTATAAGCGGCGCCGACCGCGCCATCGTCGCGGAAGTTGCCGGCGTAGGACTTCTGGAGGGTGAACACCTTCAGGTCGCCGGCGAGCAGCAGTCGGCGGGCACCCGGCGGCGCGTCGAGCGCAAGGTCGGCGAAGGCGTCCTCGACCGGGACCGGCGCGTCGTCGGCGAGAAACGGCAGCGCCACCAGGCCGGCGACCACCGCGAGGACGACGGTGCGGGTGAGCAGCTGCACGAACCGCGGCGTCCCCCGGTAGGCGCGGAGCGCTCGGAAGCTCGACCAGCGGACCCAGCGCCAGGTCCGAACGTGCCAGGGACCGTCGAGCTGGTTGAGCTCGGCCTCGTACGCCGCCGCCTCCTGGCGGTGCTGCCAACCGCGGATGCGGGCCTTGATCCCGAAGCGCGGGCGACCGAGCGGCGCGGTCGAGATGCCCTGTTCGCGCTCCGCGAACGCCCGGGCACGCATCTCGGCCAGTTCGGCCTCGTAGCGTTGCTCGTCTCGGTCGTGACGGCGATGCCGGAGATGGGCGCGAACCCGGCGGATGGGTCGGAACCCCATGGTGGCAACCCTGATCCTGATTCAGTCGGGAGATCCGGTCGGGCGGTGCAAGCTACCGAACCCCCGAAATGGGAGCAAGGCACCCCACACCCATCGGTGGTCGCTGTGACCGATGACCGCGACCGACGACCGAGGCGGTCACTGGCCCGGCGAGGCGCCGACGGACCACTGCGCCTCGACGTACACGGGAGCGAGTCGCACGACGCCGCGCGGCAGCGGGTCGAGCCGGCGAGCGCCGTGCACGACGAGGGGCCCGAGAGGTTGCCATGGCGTCAGGTCGCGCCGCTTGACGGGATCGCGCACCGCGAGCCACAGGTAGTACGTGCCCATCGGCAACGGGAGCGACGCGATCGTGAGCGACACCGCGGTCGAGCCCTCGGTGAGCTGCACCGACTTGGAGAACGCGAAGACCGGGGTGGCCGGCCCCTCGCTCACGCCGACGAACACACTGACGAACCGGTCTTCGTCGGCGTCGAGCGTGAACCCGACCGTGCAGGCCGTATCGCCCTCGACCCGGCCGCCGCCCTCGCCGCGCACCGAGAGGTCGCGCACCCGGACGACGCCGGAGACCGACAGGGTCTCGGCCGATCGCAATTCGATCTCGTGCCGGTACGCCGCGAGGACATCGCCGATCGCGCCATCGGCACGCACGATTCCCTCCGACAACCAGATTCCTCGCGACGCGGTCGCGCTCACCGAGGCGAGGTCGTGCGAGACGAGCAGCAAGGTCGCGCCGCCGTCGAGCACCGCACGCATGCGCTCGAGGCACTTCTGCTGGAACATCTGGTCGCCGACGGCGAGCACCTCGTCGACGACGAGGACCTCGGGTTCGAGGAACGCGGCGATCGCGAATCCGAGCCGCGTCTTCATCCCGCTCGAGTAGAACTTCGTCTGCCGGTCGACGGCGGCCTCGAGTTCGGCGAACGCGATGATTTCGTCGAACTTCGTGGAGATCTCGCGCCGATTGAGCCCGAGCAACGTGCCGAAGATGTTGACGTTCTCCCGACCCGTGAGATCGGGGTGGATGCCCGACGCGACTTCCAACAGCGCGCCGATGCGACCCTGGACGCTCACCGCACCCGAATGCGGGAACATGATGCCCG
>SXJQ01000269.1 GCA_005779345.1 Actinomycetota bacterium | reverse complement strand
GCCGACGCGATCTCCTCGACGTCGGCCGTCAGGTGCGCGTCGGCGCCGACGTGCAGCAGCGCCTTCTCCGCCGAACGCAGGTTGCCGATCTCGTAGTCAACGATCGCGATGCGAGCCACCGTTACAGGACACCCTTGGTGGAGGGCACGGCGGTCCCCTCGATCCGCACGGCGTCGCGCAGTGCTCGCGCGAATCCCTTACAGCTCGCCTCGATCACGTGGTGGCCGTTCTTGCCGGCGACGGACCGGATGTGCAGGGTGAGCCGCGCGCCGTCGGAGAGGCCTTTCCAGAACTCCTCCATGAGCTGCGGGTCGAACGTTCCGATCCACTCGGCGACGGGATCCACCTCGTACGCGAGGAAGGGCCGCCCCGAAAGGTCGAGCGCGATCTGCACGAGGGCTTCGTCGAGGGGGACGAGGGCGTTCGCGAATCGCCGGACCCCGGCCTTGTCGCCGAGCGCCTCGCGGATCGCGGTGCCGAGCGCGATCCCGACATCTTCGACCGTGTGGTGGAGGTCGACGGCGAGGTCGCCCTGCGCGCGCACGCGCAGCGCGAGCCCGCCGTGCTTACCGATCTGTTGCAGCATGTGATCGAAGAAGGGGATACCCGTCGCGATCTCGACGTCGGTGCCGTCGCCGTCGAGGTCGACCGACAACGAGATGTCGGTCTCCTTGGTGGTGCGCTGCAGTGTGTGCGTACGGCTCATGGGGTTGCCACCTCTGCAAGGGCGTCCTGGAGGGCGTCGAGAAATCGGTCGTTCTCGTCGGGGGTTCCGATCGTGACCCGGAGGCAGTCCTCGACGCGGGGCCAGCGCGAGAAGTCGCGCACGAGCACCCCACGATCGACGAGCGCCTGCCAGACGGCCCGGCCGTCGCCGGCCACTCGGAACAGCACGAAGTTCGCGCCGGAGGCGAAGGCGGTGATGCCGACGATCGCGTCGAGGGCGCCGAGCACCCGGCCGCGTTCTTCGACCAGCTTGGCAACGCGCGCGCGCATCTCGGCGACGTGGCCGAGCGCGAGTTCGCCGGCGAGTTGCTTCTCGATCGAGAGGTGGTACGGCAACACGACCGTGTCGAGCGCCGCCACGATCCACTCCGGCGCGACGCAGAAGCCGAGACGCAACCCGGCGAGCGACCAGACCTTGGAGTAGGTCCGCACCACGACGAGCGGCTGGTCGTCGTCGACGAGATCGAGTGCGCTCCAGTCGGCGAAATCGCCGTAGGCCTCGTCGACCACGAGGAGGCCGCCGACCGCTCGCACCGCGTCGAGCATCGCGGTCACGGTCGCGCGCGGCTCGACCGTTCCGGTCGGATTGTTGGGGCTACAGACGAACGTGATCGAGGGGGTGCGCTCGCGAATCATTGCGGCCGCGTGCGCCGGGTCGATCGTGAAGTCGTCGGTGCGATCGGCCTCGACGACCTCGGTCGCCGTGATGCGGGCGATGTGGGAGTGCAGGGCGTAGGTGGGTTCGAACACGAGCGCGCGCCGGCCGGCACCGCCGTAGGTGAGCAGGATCGTCTGCAACACCTCGTTGCTGCCGTTCGCGGCGAAGACGCGAGTCGCGGGTTGCTGCAACTGCGCACCGATCGCCGCTCGCAGCCGCGCCGCCGATCGGCTCGGATACCGGTGGTAGTCGTGCTCGGCGATCGCGGCGATCCACTCGGTCATGAACGCCGGGGGCGGCGCGAAGGGGCTCTCGTTCGTGTTGAGCCGCACCGAGACGTCGAGTTGGGGCGAGTGGTACCCGGCCAACTCGAGCAGATCGTCGCGCGGCTGGATGCGTGCGGCCGGCGCTGCCGTCATGGCCGCGACTCGCGGATCCGGATCGAACGGGCGTGGGCGTCGAGCCCTTCGGCGTCGGCGATCGTGGTGGCGAACGGCCCGACCCGACCGAGCGCGGACCGATCGAGCGTGACCACATGGACGTGTTTCTGGAAGTCCGCGACCCGCAACGCGCTCGAGAACCGGGCGGCCGCGCCGGTCGGCAGTACGTGGTTGACGCCGGCGACGTAGTCGCCGATCACGGCGGGCGCCCAGGGTCCGACGAACACCGCGCCGGCGTGCCGCACGAGCGATACGAGATCCTCGGGATCGGCGCACATGAGTTGGAGGTGCTCGGGAGCGATCGCGTTCGAAACCGCGATCGCCTGGTCGGGCGACGCGACCAGCACCGCGCGTCCGCCGGTCGCGAGCGTCGCCTCGACTTCGTCTCGCCGAACGGTGACCGCGAGTTGGGTGGCCAATGCCTCGTCGACGGCATCGAGTGCGCTCTCGTGCCACGACAGGACGATCGCCTGACCACCAGGCCCGTGTTCGGCCTGGGCCAACAGGTCGGCGGCGACGAGGTCGGGATCGGTGGTGCCGTCGGCGACGACGACGAGCTCCGACGGCCCGGCGAGCGCGTCGATACCGACCTCACCGATGACCTGACGCTTCGCCTCTGTGACGAAGGCGTTGCCCGGTCCGACGATGACGTCGGCGGGCAGGATCGATTCGGTCCCGTACGCGAGCGCGGCGATCGCCTGAACGCCGCCGACGCGATAGACGTCGTCGGCGCCTGCGATCAGCGCCGCCGCGAGCGTGACGGCCGACGGATGGCCGTTCGCTCCGGGCGGCGTGCACAGCGCGACCGATGGAACGCCGGCGACCTTTGCCGCGACCACGGTCATGAGCACGGTGGAGGGATAGGCCGCGAGCCCACCGGGGACGTAACAGCCGGCCCGGTCGACCGGCAGGATCAGCTCGCGTACCTGCACGCCCATGCGCTCGTGTCGGGCCTCGTGTTCGCGCTGGGCTTCGTGATACGCAAGGATCTGATCGCGGGCGAACTCGAGCGCGACGACGAGGTGCGGATCGCATGCGTCGAGGGCCGACTGGAGTTCGTCGCGGTGCACGTGCAGGTCGCCGACGCGAACGCCATCGAACCGTTCGGTGAGTTCGCGCAGCGCCGCGTCGCCACGGTCGCGTACCTCGGCAATGACCGCGGCGACCAGCTCGCGGCGCTGTTGGTGGTCGTCGGCCAGGGCGGGCCGGGCGAGCGCGACCCGCAGGTCGGCGTCGAAAGCACGGAGGTCGAGGCGGCTCAACATGACCTGGGCGATGCTACCGACGGCCCCCAGGTCGCCCAGACCCGATTCGGCCGCCCACCGGGCTGGTCCTGCGCCCGCGAACCGGGCAGGCTGGCAGCGATGTCTGCCTCCGATCTCGCCGCCCTGTCGTCGCTCGCCGCCCAACTCGACGACATGACCCACCGCATCACGTCGCTCGCGGAGCAGTACGGGTCGACGCCCGACAGCGCGATCGCGGCCGACCTCTTCTCGGTCGAGCGCGCGTTGCTCACCGCGTCGCGGGCGCTCGCCCGCGCGGCGAGCACGCTGGAGTCCGGCGGCGCACGCTGAACGGCACTGGCCGAACCGCGTCAGAAGTCGTCGTTCATTCCCGGGCGCGGTCCGCTGAAGGCTGCGTCGAGCGCGGCGATCTGTTCGGCTGTGGCGCCGGCGAGCTGACCCGCGGCGAGGAGCGTGCGCGCCGAGGCGTACCCCGAATACAGCGCGGCGAGCCCGTTGATCGAGATCGAGGGGCCGCCCCCCGACCCGCGGCTCAGCGCCGCCTTGCCCTCGGCGACATCGAGCACCCAATCGCCGCCGTGGCCGTTCGCTCGAGGATCGTCGATCGTCAGCGGTACCGACAGCGACAATCCGAGCGGGTACCCCCGTGCCGCGATCGCGCCCGGCGCGTCGACGATCCGCAACATCCAACGGTGGTCCCACACCACCCGGATGCGCTGCTCGGGCAGGTGGAGCGCGAGCGCGTCGAGCGCCAGACCGTGAACACGGACCTCGCGCGCCTGGGCCTGGTGGGCGCCGAGGTGGCGCCACAAGACGCTCTCGACCTCCCAGTCGGTCGCCGCGAGATCCTCGAGCACGAGCGAGTAGCCGTTGGGCCCGCGGTCCTTGACCTGCCGATAGATCACGTACCCGTCGAGCCGGCGTTGGCGTTCCACGACGTAGACGTAGCGGTGCGGCTCGTCGCGAAGATGCTCGTGCCACATCCACGCCGGGCGCGCGAGCATCCCGGGCCGGGCGAGCGCGGCGCTGTTGTAGACCTTGCGGATCGCGTCGTGATCGCGCTCCCCCGCGGGACGCTCGCGGAGATCCGGCGCCGGCAGCCGATCGAGGTCGACCGTCGGGACGACGCGTACCGACTGGTCGCCCGCGATCTCCCAGCCGCACTTGCGATAGACCCACATCGTCGCCGGGCCGAGCGGGCTGACGACCTCGCCGCGCTCGCGCATGCGCGCGACCGCCGAGTCGAGCAGCGCGGTGCCGAGCCCGCGCGATCGGTATTCGGGGGCGACCACGACGGCACCGATCCCACCCGCGGGCACCGCTCGCCCGCCGAAGAACTGCCCGAACGGCATGATCGACAACCGTCCGACCAACCGGCCGTCGTCGTAGGCACCGAGCATCCGTTCGACGAGACCGCCGCGTCGGCAGCGATCGATCCAGGATCCGCGGTTGCGAGGGTCGATCGCGTAGCCCTGCTCGCGCAGTCGGGCATGCTCTTCGAGATCGGCGTCGCTGCCGTCGCGGATGGCGATCGTCATACCGGCCTCGCCCGGCCCCCGGCCTGCTTCACCGCGGCCTGCTTCACCGCGGCCTTCACGCCCACGACGTCGCCGGCCGACGGGCAGATCGCCGCGAGCACGCAGTCGCCACAACGCGGTTTGCGCGCGTCGCAGACGCGGCGTCCGTGTTCGATCAGCCGCAGCGAGAACCGCCCGCGCTCCGCGGGCGGCACCAAGCCGTTGAGTTCGAGCTCGACCTTCACGGGGTCGGTCTCGCTCGTCAGCTTCAAGCGGCGCGCGAGGCGACCGACATGGGTGTCGACGGGGAGCCCTGGCAGGTCGAACGCGACCGAACGCACGACGTTGCCGGTCTTGCGGCCCACGCCGGGGACGGTGACGAGGTCGTCGAGTTCCGTGGGTACCTCGCCGCCGAAACGCACCTCGAGCGCAGTCGCCATCCCGAGCAGGCTCCGGGTCTTCGCACGGAAGAACCCCGTGCTCTTGACGATCGTCTCGACGGCCTCCGGATCGGCCGCGGCGAGATCGGCAGGGGTCGGATAACGCGCGAAGAGTCGCGGCGTCACCATGTTGACCCGCTCGTCGGTGCACTGCGCCGACAGGATCGTCGCGGCGAGGAGCTCGTAGGGATTCGTGTGGTCGAGCGCACACATGACGTCGGGATACAGCTCGGCGAGCAGGGCGCGCACGGCATCCGCGCGCGCCTGCGCTCCACGCGGACGGGCCATGGGCGGCACGATACCCTCGACCCATGACACGCCCTGCCGCCGATCTCGGCGCGCTCGGAGACGCGCTCCGCCGCGACCTCGCGCATCCCGCCGCCCGCTCCTCGGGCTTCGCGGCACGTGAGGCCTACGCCCGCGCCGCCCCCGCGGAGAACGGCAAGGGCTGGATCGTCGGCTACTCCCCCGGCGTCGCCACGATCGGCGTCGGGCTCGCGACCGAGCTGCTGATGCGTTGCCTCGCCCATGTCGCCGACCACGGCGGTGGCGACGTCACGTTGTGGCGTGAGGGAGCTGTCGCCGACGACGACCGCGCCGCGCGCGCCGCGGGACTCGACGTCGACCGCGAACTCCTCCAGATGCGCGTCGCGCTCCCGCTCGTGCCCACCAACGACGCCGAACTCCCGCCGGCCGTCACCTTGCGCACGTTCGTCGCCGGCTCCGACGACGACGCGTGGATCGCCGTCAACAACCGCGCGTTCGCCGGCCACGCCGAGCAGGGCGACTGGGACCGCACCACGCTCGCAGCACGACGTCGCGAGGCGTGGTTCGACCCGTCGATGTTCGTCCTCGCCACCGAGGCAGGGCGGATCATCGGTTTCAACTGGCTGCGACGCCACCCGGCCAACGGTCCCGACCCCGAGGCGGGCGAGATCTACGCGATCGGAGTCGACCCCGATGCACAGGGCCGCGGTCTCGGGCGCGCCCTCGCCATCGCCGGGTTGGCGCGACTCGAAGCACGGGGAATCCGTCGGGGCCTGCTCTACGTCGCGGCCGACAACGCCGGCGCGATCGAGCTCTACCGGTCGATCGGGTTCGCCGTCACCCGCACCGATCGCGCCTACGCCGCGCGCGTGGTCCCCGAATGACCTCCGGGCGGATGTCGCGCTATGGCGCGCCGCGCCGCGAGCTCGACGCAATCGTCGAGTCGCTCGGCGAGCCGCGGTACCGGGCTGCACAGATCCACGAAGGGCTCTGGGGACTGCGCCGTCCGCTCGACGACCTCACCAACGTCCCGAAGCGCGTGCGCGAGCAGCTCGCCGAGCGGCTCCCCCTCGACCTCGTCCCGGTGCTCGAGCGGCGCGGCGACCACGACCTCACCACCAAGTGGCTGTGGCAGGTCGCGGGCGGCGATCAGGTCGAGACGGTGCTGATGCGCACTGCGGATCGCGCAACCGTGTGCGTGTCGTCACAGGCAGGGTGCGCGATGGCCTGCACGTTCTGCGCGACCGGCCAAGCCGGGTTCGAGCGCCACCTCACCGCGGCCGAGATCGTGGAGCAGGTCGTGCGGGCGCAACACGCTTCGCCCCAACGGGTCGGCAACGTCGTGTTCATGGGCATGGGCGAACCCCTTGCGAACCTCGACGAGGTGGAACCCGCGCTCGAGCGGCTGCACACCGACCTCGGCCTGTCCGCGCGGCATCTCACCGTGAGCACGGTCGGCATCGTCCCCGGCATCGAGCGGCTCACCCGATTCCCGTTGCCGGTCACCCTTGCGATTTCCCTGCACGCGCCCGACGACGCGCTGCGAGACAGCCTCGTCCCCCTCAACCGCCGCTATCCGATCGCCGACGTGCTCGACGCGGCGCGGGGCTACGTCGAGGCGAAGGGTCGCCGCGTCACGTTCGAGTACGCGTGCATCTCCGGCGTGAACGACCACCCACACCAGGCCGACGCGCTCGCGGGCCGTCTGGCAGGATTCCCCGGCGGCGCGCACGTCAACCTGATTCCGCTCAACCCCACGGCCGGCTACCGCGGCGATGCGCCCGGCGCCGGGCGCATCGCGACGTTCGCCGACCGGCTGACTGCTCGCGGCATCACCGCAACGGTGCGCCGCAACCGCGGGACCGACATCGATGCCGCCTGCGGTCAGCTCCGGACGCGCACAGCCGTGCCCGTCGACCTGCGAGACTCCAGCCCATGAACCAATGGATCAACCGCTCGCATCCCCAGATGCTCTACATCGCGACGGTGCTCTGCTACTTCCAGGCGATCATGGGCACGCTGCCCCTGCTCGGCCTTCGGGTCGGCGGGCTCATCGCCAACGATCCCTGGATCTACCTGTTCATCCTCGTCGGCCTCGCCGCCGGCGGCGTCGGCATCGCGAACGACAAGAAGTGGGGTTGGTATCTCGGGCTGAGCGCCGCGATCGTGCAGATCGCGATGTTCTTCGTGATCTTCCACCTCGAGTGGCTCGGGAGCGAGTTGATCGTGGGGTTCATCTTCGACATCGCGCTCGTCGGCCTCCTCGCGCACTCCCAGACCCGCGAGTACGTCAAGATCTGGTTCCGCTGACCCGCGATGTGCGACACGCTCTGTGTGATCGGTGACAGCGGAACGCTCTTCGCCAAGAGCTCCGACCGGCCGTCGGGCGAAGTGCAATGGGCGCGTACGTTCCCACGCCGTGCGGCCGGCGGCACGCTGCGGACGCAGTACCTCGATCTCGGTGCCGACCCCGGCGCGTCGGCGCTGACGTTCGCGTCACAGCCGGCGTGGTTGTGGGGTCTCGAACACGGCGTCAACGAGCACCGCGTCGCGATCGGCAACGAGGCCGTCTACACCGTCGACGATCGCCGCGCCGCGCCCGAGGCGCTCCTCGGGATGGATCTCGTACGGCTGGCGCTCGAACGTGGCGACTCTGCCGACGCGGCGTTCGCGATTCTCGTCGAGTTGCTCGAGACCCACGGCCAGGGTGGCTCCGGCTGGGAGCACACGAGCGAGCCGTACTACTCGTCGTTCCTGATCACCGACCCGAGCCGCGCCTGGATCGTCGAGACGAGCCAGCGCTCGTGGGTCGCGAAATCGGTCGATCACGGGGGGGCAGCGATCTCCAACCGGCTCTCGATCGCTACCGAGCACACGCACCGGTCCGCCGACGTCTCGGCCGGCGCCGACTGGCAGGCCTGGCGCAACCCCAAGGCCCCGACCGGGATCGCCGACCACCGTCTCGCGGTCACCGCTGCGTGCGCCGCGAGCGCGCCGTCGCCGGCCGACATCGTGCGCGCCCTGCGGGATCACGGATCGCCCGACGGGACACTCCCCGAGTCGGTCGGCGACGACTGGTCGGGTGTCACCGTGTGCATGCACATCCCCGGCTACCAGGCCACCACCGCGTCGTGCGTGGTCGAGCTTCCCAACGACCCCGCCCGCCCAATTCGCGAATGGATCGCGCTCGGGAGCCCCTGCGTGAGCGTGTACGTCCCAGCCTTCGACGACGCGCTCGCGCCCGAGTTGGGCACCGCGGCCACGTGGAATCGCTTCGCTGCCCTGCGCGATCGCGTCGAGGCCGACCCGACCCGACACGACGAACTCGCCCGGGTCCGCGCCGAGCTCGACCCGGTCGAGACCGAGCTGTGGGAGGCCGCCGACGACGCTGCGACCGACCCGGCTCGGCGCCGTTCCTTCGCCGCGACCGCGTTCGAACCCGTGGCTGCCGCCCTCGATCGGCTCGGCGTCTGACACCCTCGCAACCTCGCCCGACCGGGCAGACGACGATCGGGGGCGCCGCGGACCCGACGAGTACCGTCGCCCGTCCGCATGGAGTTCAATCTCGCCGACCTCTGGGAACGCGTGGCCGACACGGTGCCCGAGCGGGAAGCCATCGTCGACGGCGCACGACGCTTCACGTACGCGCAGGTCGACGCGCGAGCGAACGCACTCGCGCACGTCTTCGCCGAACGAGGAATCGGACCGGGCGATCACGTCGGGATCCAGCTCCACAACGGCACCGAATACCTCGAGGTCATGCTCGCCGCGTTCAAGCTGCGCGCCGTTCCCGTCAACGTCAACTATCGCTACGTTGCAGAGGAACTGCGCTATCTCTTCGCTGACGCCGGCCTCGTCGCGGTCGTCGCCGACCGCGAGTTCGCCGCCAAGCTCGACGCGGTCCGCGACTCGTTGCCCGCGTTGCGCACGATCGTCTACGTCGACGACATCGATCCTGCCGGGCCGAATCCTGCCGGCCCCGATCCTGCTCGGCCAGACAGCTACGAGCATCTCGTCGCGACGGCGTCCGGCGTGCGCGACTTCGCGCCGCGCAGCGGCGACGACCTGTACTTGCTCTACACGGGCGGCACCACGGGTATGCCCAAGGGCGTGATGTGGCGTCACGAAGACGTGTTCTTCGGCGCGATGGGTGGCGGCGGAGGCGGCGGGGCACCGATCGCGACGCCCGAGGAGATCGCCGATCGCTGCCTCGACAGTCGTACGCGCGTCGTTCCGGCCTGCCCCTTCATGCACGGCACCGCCCACTGGATGGCATTCTCGGTGTTGTTCCTCGGCGGTACCGTCGTCATCGACCGGCACCGATCGTTCGATCCCGACGCGCTGTGGCAGCTCGTCGCTGCCGAGCAAGCAACGTTCATCGTGATCGTCGGCGACGCCTTCGCGCGGCCGCTCGTGGAGTCGCTCGATCCCGCACTCGACGTTTCGTCGCTGCGGGTCGTTCTCTCGGGTGGCGCCATCTTGTCGCCGGCGATCAAAGGTGCGCTCGTCGACCTCCTGCCCGGCGTGATCGTCGTCGATGGCTACGGGGCCTCGGAAACGGGCGGGCAAGGTCAGTCGATCACCGTCGCAGGCGGCGACATCGCCTCCTCGGCGCGCTTCTCGGTGTCCGACGACACCACGGTGCTCGACGAGGATCTGCGCCCCGCGGCACCGGGGATCGTCGGCCGCCTCGCCCGCCGGGGCCGCATCCCGATCGGCTACTGGGGCGATCCCGACAAGACCGCGGCGACCTTTCCCGTCGACGAGCACGGCGTGCGCTGGTCGGTGCCCGGCGACCACGCACGCATCGAGACCGACGGCACGATCACGCTGCTCGGTCGCGGCTCGGTGTCGATCAACACCGGCGGCGAGAAGGTCTACCCCGAAGAGGTCGAAGCCGCGCTGAAGTCGCATCCGTCGGTCTTCGACGCCGTCGTCGTCGGCGTTGCCGATGAGCGATTCGGCGAGCGGGTCGTCGCGGTCGTGCAGGCCCGACCCGGACGGTCGACCCTCACCCACGAACTCCAGGCGCACCTCCGCCCGCTCCTCGCCGGCTACAAGATCCCCCGCGCCGTCGTCTCCGCGGACTGCATCGAACGGGCGCCGTCGGGGAAGCCCGACTACCGCTGGGCACGCCGCACGGCCGAAGCGGCGCTCGGCCTCGCGCACGCCGACCGCCATTAGCGTCGCCCCAGTGAACCGACTCGCGGCCGAGACCAGTCCGTACCTCCGCCAGCACGCCGACAACCCCGTCGACTGGTACCCATGGGGCGATGATGCGTTCGCCGCGGCGCGCGCCTCGAGCCGACCGATCTTCCTCTCGGTCGGGTACTCGGCGTGTCATTGGTGCCACGTGATGGCCCACGAGAGCTTCGAGGATCCCGCTACGGCGGCGGTGATGAACGAACTGTTCGTCAACGTCAAGGTCGATCGCGAGGAGCGCCCCGACGTCGACGCGGTGTACATGGACGCGATGCAGTCGATCACTGGCCGTGGCGGTTGGCCGATGAGCGTGTGGCTCCTCCCCGACGGCCGGCCGTTCTACGGCGGTACGGACGTCCCGCCCTCCGACCGGCAAGGCATGGCGGGCTTCGTCACCGTGTGCCGAGCGGTTGCCGAGGCCTTCGTCGAGCGTCGGCCGCAGATCGAAGAACAGGCCGGGCAACTCGCCGAGTCGATCGGGCGGCGATTGCCGGTCGTCGAGTCGCCGATCACGAGCGAGTTGCTGCCCGCGGCCCGCGCCGGTCTCCGCGAACGCTTCGACGCCGCGTGGGGCGGCTTCGCCCCCGCGCCGAAGTTCCCGCCCGCGCAGGTCCTGCTGTTCCTGGGCCGT
>SXJQ01000268.1 GCA_005779345.1 Actinomycetota bacterium | reverse complement strand
GCTGAACAGCACACCCCAGCCATCGCCGAGGAACTCGTGGAAATTGATCGTGCCGTCGGTGGTCTCGGCCGTGAAGTCGGGGGCTTCGTCGCCCAGGCGGAGTGCCATGATTTCTCCTCGGGTCAGGGGTCTCGCGACGACCCTAGACGCCGCGGCACGCAATAGTCGACCTCCGTGGTCGGATTTCGCCGGCGGCGCCGTTGACGGCATGCCCGGCGACGGCGAGACTCGCCCGCCGTGGCGGGGTATTCGGGCACGTCGTTGCCCAAGAAGCTTGGTATCCGTGAGGGTTCACGCGTCGCGCTGGTCAAAGCGCCTATGGGTTTCGAGGTCGCGCTCGATCCGCTGCCCGACGGTGTGCGCCTGCGCACGACCGTGCGCGGCGAACAGGACGTCGTGCTCTTCTTCGTGACGCGGCGGAGCGAACTCGAACGCCGCTTCCCGGTGCTCGCCCGCAATCTCGAGTCGGCCGGCGGACTCTGGATCGCGTGGCCGAAGCGCACCGCCGGCGTGGCGACCGACCTGACCGAGAGCGTGGTGCGCTCGATCGGATTGGGGGGCGGTCTCGTCGACAACAAGGTCTGCGCGGTCGACGAGATCTGGTCGGGGCTGCGGTTCGTACGCAGGCTCGCGGACCGTCCGCACCGCAATGGTGACAGTCGCTGATCGCAGTACTGTCGATCGCATGTGCGGCCGGTTCGTCTCGACCACACCACTTACCGATCTTGCGGAGCGGTTGCTCGTCGACGAGGTCCGTACCGACGACGATCGCCCGAACTGGAACGTCACGCCGCGCTCGTCGGTCGTGATCGTCGCCGAGAGTTCGCGCGCGAGCGAAGACGACGGGCAGGAGCATCGCCGCGTGTTGGATCGCGTGCGGTGGGGACTCGTGCCCTCATGGGCGAAGGATCTCTCGATCGGCGACAAGCTCATCAACGCGCGGGCCGAGACGGTGCGTGAGAAGCCCGCCTTTCGTCGGGCGTTCGCGAAGCGACGCTGCCTGATTCCTGTCGACGGGTTCTACGAGTGGAAGGTCGTGCCGGGACGCAAGACCAAGCAGCCGTTCTACATCCACAGCGCCGACGGCGCTCCGATCACGTTCGCCGGGCTCTACGAAGTCTGGCGCGACAAGACGGATCCCGACGCGCCGTGGATCCGTTCGTGCGCGATCGTGACGACGGATGCGAATTCGACCATCGCCGCCGTGCACGACCGCATGCCGGTCGTCTTGGAGCCTGCCGCGCACGAGCAGTGGCTCGACCCCGACAACCACGATGTCGACGGGCTCGCAGGGCTGCTCGTCCCCGCGGCCGAGGAGCGGTTGCGTTGCTATCCCGTGCGCCTGCTCGTCAACAAGCCGGCGAACAACGGCCCGGAGTTGCTCGAACCGGTCCCCGACGAGGCGCTGTTCGCGACCGACGACTAGGGAGCGCACGCCTCGCGCAAGACGGCGATGACGTGTTGGCGGCGCGCCGCGAGCGCGGCCTCGCTGCGGGGATCGTCGTCGAGCAGTCCGACGATGAGTGGTGCGTCGGAGAGGTAGGACAAGATGGCGCCGTATCCGGTGAGCAGCAATTGCCGCGCGTCGTACCGCTTGAGGCGACCCGCGTCCATCTCGCGTTCGAGGAACATCGCACCGCGTTCGAACAACGGCTTCAGCAAGATCGTGAGCTCCTCGGTGAGGATCGGCCCTCCGTCGAGTGCTTCACGTCGGATCAACTGGACGAACTCGGGGTGCTGTTCGAAGAAGATGAACGCCGCGTGCAACACGCGCTCCACCTGCGGCCAGCCCTCGCGCGGTCCGCTCGTTGCGTCTTCGACGAGATCGACCCAGTCGACGAACGATTCGAGCACGACGGCGCGGTACAGCGCGTCTTTCGAGGGGAAGTGGTGGAGCAGGCTCGGCTTGCGGATCCCGACCTCGTTGGCGATGTCGGTGAGCGAGGTTGCGGCGTAGCCGTTCTCGGCGAACCGCCGGAGCGCGACCGCGAGGATCGTCTCTTTCGTGCTCGGACCAGTCGATGGGAGCGCCATGAGTGCCCCGGAGGCTAGGCGAGTTTCTCCGGACGTGCGCTCGAATGGTCAGCCGGGCGCGATCGCCCGCAGGGTGGCGAGTGCCTGGTCGGCGTTCCCGAGGATCGCCGGTGCCGGGGTGGTGACGCCCGCCGCGACATAGCGCTCGATGTGGTCCCGGATCCGGCCGGGCGAGCCCCAGATGATCAGATCATCGACCAGTTCGTCGGGGATCGCGTCGGTCGCGGCGGTCCGATCGCCCGCCTTCCAGTGGTCCCACATCGGGCGCAGCATCTCGCCGCGACCGAGCCATTCGTGGAACGCGGCGTACACGGGCACGTTGAGGTACTGGGCGATCGCCCGGCGGCCGACGAAGCGCACGAGGTCGCGGTCTTCGGTCGGGAGCACGAAGAGCCGCGCGACGATCTCCTTCGGTGTGCCATCGCTGCCGGCGACGTACGGGGCGACGGTGCCGACGTCGTCGGCCGACAACCAGTTGATGATCGCGCCGTCACCTTCGGTGCCGGCCAGCCGCAACATTCCGGCGCGCAGCGCGGCGACGAGGATCGGTGGCTGCGGGTCGACCTTCACGCCGAGCCGAAACCCGTTGACCGCGAACGTCTCGTAGGTCTCGGTGACCTTCTCGCCGGCGAGCGCGGAGCGGAGGAATCGCAACGTGTCGCGGACACGCTGGTACGGCTTGTCGAACGGGATGCCGTTCCAGCGTTCCACGATGATGTTCGAGCTCGATCCGATGCCGACGGCGAACTGACCGGGGTTCGCAGCGCACAGCGACGCGATCTGGCTGGCGAGTGTCATCGCACCGCGCGTGTAGACGGGAATGATCGCCGTGCCGACGCGGAGCTCGGGTGCCCACGCCGCCGCCAAGACGAGCGGGGTGAACGCGTCGTACGCGCCCGACTCGGCCGACCACAGATCGGTGTAGCCGAGGTCGACGAGTTCGCGGTACACCTCGCGGTGGTCGCGGAGCGCGAGCCCCTCGAACGGGACGGTCACGCCGAATCGTCGGGTCACTTGAGTTCCTCCGCAGCGGGGGGTTGTTCGCGCCAGGCGCGGACCATGGTGGATTGGCTGGCAGTGCCGAGCAACGTACCGTCGTCGGCCCAGAGGTGGACCAGACCGTGGGCGAAACCCTCGGTGACTGCGTGGATGCGGACATCGGCGAGCACCCACTCCGAGTCGACGAGCCGCGCGACGCGGAGGGTGTTGTCGAGGCTGTTGCCGCCCGCGCGTTGGCCGAGCGCCTGGCTGATGCCGAAGGGAACGAAGTCGCCGATGATCGCGAGCCCCGACGCCTTGAGTTCGGTGAGGTTGGGGAAGCGCACCCAGAGGGCCGAGTTGCCGGTTCCCGGCGGGCCGGGGAGCGACGCGAGCGGACGCGCGTCGGCGAGCAGCATCTCCATGCGTGACGAGATCGTGCCTTCGTGGTGGTCCATCATCGGTCGGGGCGGGCACTCGTCGGGGGGCGGCACGGTCGGGCGCTGCGCCCATTGTCCTTCGAGCGGCACGGGACGCATGCCGTACGCGCCGATCACCGTGATGATTTCGCGACCCTCGACGGTGCAGATCACACGCACCTGGCTGACCTGCTTGCCGCGCACCACCTCGTGGACCTCGAGGTCGAGCGTCGAGCCCTCCGGCGCGTAGTTCAGATATTGCGCGGTCGCCCAGGTCACGGGGCGACCGGTCACCTCCTCGGCGACCTCGATCCCCGCGCCGAGACCCGCGCCGCCGAACAGTGCGCCCGTGCCCGAGATGAGCGAGCGCACGACCGGCATGCGCCAGCGCGTGGCGTCCAGGCGCTCGAGACCGAAGAACGCGACCGGGTCGAGACTCACGTCGGCGAGCCCGATCGGCGCGAGATCGGGCCCGTGTGGATGAGCTTGGTGCCCGTCAGGATGCGCTCGGCGTTGCGCATGCGCCAGGCGAGCATGCGTTGCGCGTAGTCGAGGACGCGCGCCGCGAGCTTCGGATCGGAGGCGACGTTGGAGAGCTGGTCGGGGTCGCGGTCGAGATCGAAGAAGATCGGCGGCAGCGTCGGATGGCCGCCGAAATGTACGTACTTGCCGTGGTCGTCGCGCAGGACGGCGAGGCAGCAGTCCTCCATCGTGATACCGAACGCCTGCTCCATGAACGGCGCGGCCGGCTCGCGGAAATCGAACTCGAAGAACACCTCGTTCCGCCAGTGCTCGGGCGCCTCGCCGCGCAGCCACGGGACCAAGGAGCGGCCGTCGCACTGGAGCGGGATCTCCGCGTCGAGCAGGTGGAGCAACGTCGGGAGGATGTCGACGTTCTCGGTGGGCGCTCGGACGACGCGGCCGCGCGCATCGTCGAGCCGCGGCCGGGGATCGCGCACGATCAGCGGGACGTGATAGCTCGCGTCGAACCAACCGAGCTTGTGCAACACGTGGTGGTCGCCGAGTTGGTCGCCGTGATCCGACGCGACGACGATGATCGTGTCGTCCCATCGTCTCGTCGCGCGCAGCCACGCGAAGAGTCGTCCGAGATGGTGGTCGACTTCGGACATCAGGCCGAAGTAGGTGGCGCGCAGCTGGCGGAGGTGGTCGTCGTTCGTGGGCGCAGCGATGAACGGGTGACGCACGAGCAACGCGAACAGCGGGTGTTGCGCGCCGTCGAGGTCGGGTGTCGCGGCGCGGACCGGCGCGGGCACGAGTTCGGGGTCGTACATCGTGTTGTACGGCTCGGGGGCGAAGAACGGCGGGTGCGGCCGTAGGTACGAGACGTGGGCGAACCACGGATCGTTGCGCTCGTCGAGGTACTCGATGACGCGATCGGTGAGGTAGGCCGTCTGGCTGTGCTCGGCGGCGTATCGCGTCGGGGCTCGATGCGGACCCCACCGATCGGTGTCGGGTGACTCCGCGACCGGGGTGTCGACGAACGTGCGCCAGTCGTCGCCGATCTCGTAGCCCTGCGCGACGAGCCAGTCGAGCCATGGACGCGGGTTGCCCTCGGGGAGGTGCCCGATGCCGTCGAAGCCCGGGAGCACACCCTCGTACGTCCGGACCCGGGGATCGTCGGATGGGACCGAGCGCGGATCGATGCTCGTGTCGGTGTAGCCGAACAGCACCGGGTCGTACCCGAGTGCCCGAGCCTCGAGCGCCACGTTGGTGTGGCGGGCGTCGAGGGGCGTGCCGTTCAGCACCGAGCGATGGTTCATGAGGTACATGCCGGTGTAGATCGAGGCCCGGCTCGGCCCGCACGGCGCGGCCTGGGCCCAATGGTTCGCGAAGTGGACTCCCTCGGCGGCGAGGGCATCGAGGTTGGGTGTACGGACCAGATGGCCGAGCGAGGAGAGGCATTCGCCGCGCCACTGATCGACGGTGATGAACAAGACATTGGGGCGCGTGCCCGGACGCGGGCCGGGGTCGCGCTCGTCGGGGAAGCCAGGGTCGGAACTCACCGGCGGAGTTTACGGAATCGCCAGGGACCGCGACTCGCCCAACCGACGGATGGGCGAGCGCCGACGGATGGGCCGAGCGCCGACGGCCGGCCCGTAGGCTCGTCGCCGATGGCCGTCGTCGAGCCCGTTGCCAGCGGTCGCCCGGCGCTGCGCGAGGTCATCGGCGCGTCGCCCGCGGATCGTCGCGTGGTGGTCGTGCTGCTCACCGCCGCCGTCGCCCTCACGATCAACAACTTCGCGGCCGACGATCCCGCCTGGCTGGTCTCCGCGCTCGACGCGGTCGGCGCCGACGGGCTCGCCCGCCGTCTGCACGCGTCGGTGACGACCTCGGCGAGTGCGGCGCGCAACGACCTCACGTTCTGGGCCGTCGTGCAGATCACCAGCTACGTGGTTCCGGCCGCACTCGTCGTCCGCTTCGTGCTCCGCGAACGACTCGCCGACCACGGCGTGCGCGTGCGCGGGTCGATCCGTTACGCCGCTCCCTACGCGGCGCTCTACGCGTGCGCGCTCCCCGCGATCGCGTTCGCCTCCACGACCGCGGAGTTCCAGGAGCGCTATCCGTTCCTTCCCTTCGCGGAGGGCGAGTCGTGGCGGCCGCTCCTCGGCTGGTGGGCGCTCTACGCGCTGCAGTTCTGCGCGCTCGAGTTCTTCTTCCGCGGGTTCATCGTCCACGGACTCGCTCCCCGACTCGGCACCCTCTCCGTGTTCGTGATGGTGGTGCCGTACAACATGTTGCACTACGGCAAGCCGATGCTCGAAGCCGTCGCGGCGATCGTGGGAGCGATCGTGCTCGGCGTGCTCGCGTTGCGGAGTCGGTCGATCTGGTGGGGCGCCGCGCTCCACATCTGCGTCGCGTTGACGATGGACATCCTCTCCCTCTCGCACCGCGGCCTGTTGACGTGATCCGGCCGTCGTCGCATCGGCGCCCTACCGCGCGGGAGTGCAGTGCGGGAGGTCAGGCGCCGTCGAGGATCACGACGATGCCGAGCCCGTAGAAGCCGCCGACGACAGCGTTCGTCGGCGAGGTGAACACGACGAGCACGACCTCGACCCCTTCGGCCTCCGTGTCGGCGAGCAGGCCGAGCGGATACGAGGCGGTCGTGGTGCCAGGGTCGAACGTGACCGTTTGGGGCGCGGCCACGTAGTCGACGTCGGCGGTGGCGGTGATCCCGACCGGGGTGGCGACCACCGTGACGGGCAGGGTCGACGGTCGGTTCAACGTGACCGGGAGCGACAGCGCCTCTGACCCGCCGTCGGTACCGATCGCCCAGGCAGGGACGATCTCGATCGGGCGGAAGGCGCTCAGCACGTCGAGGCGATGGAACGACAGACCATTGCGCGCGTCGGTGAGGAGCGGACCGTGGCTCACGAGCCGCGCCTGGAGTTCGTCGATCGTCTCACCCGGGTGTTGCTGCCGACCGAGCGCGAACGCGCCCGCCACGTGCGGCGCGGCCATCGACGTGCCGTTGAAGAACGCGGTCGCCCCGCCGGGAATCGACGAGTTGATCGACACGCCCGGCGCCACGAGGTCGACGATCGGGTTGGAGTTCGTGAAGCCCGCGAACGCGTCGGTCTTGGTCGTCGCGCCGACCGTGACCGCGGTGGAGATGCAGCCGGGGCTGCTGACCGAGGTCGACGACCCGTCGTTGCCGGCCGCGATCACCGTGGCGACATCGAGAGTGCGCAACGCGTCGATGATCGGCTTGAGCGGCCAGGCATCGCACGCCGTCTCGCTGAGACCGCCACCGATGCTCATGTTCGCGGAGGCGATGTCGTGGAACAGCGACAGATACGCGACCAACTCGAGCGCGGAGATCTGGTCCGACGGGAAGCTCAAGGTGCATGGGCTCTCACCCTGACCGAGCGCGAAACAGACATCGCCCTCGACCTTGGTGAACACCTGGATCGCGACGATGTCGGCACCCGGAGCGACACCGTCGAACGCGAGATCGTCGGTGTGGCGACCCGCGGCGATCCCTGCGACGTGCGTGCCGTGACGACACCCCCGCGGGGCGTAGTCACACGGCACTGCACTTCCCGCTCCGACCTGACTCGTCTGGCCGTTCGGGCACGACCCGGTGAGCGCGAAGCACGCCTCGGCGACGACCTTGCCGGCGAGCAACGGGTGGCCGCCCTCGACCCCCGTGTCGAGGATGGCGACGGCGGTGCCGGTTCCGTCGAACCCGGCCGCGGCCGACGCCGACGCGCCGACGAGCGGTGTGCTCTCCGCGTCGGTCGCCGCCATCGGCGCGTCGTCGACGATCGAGACGACCGCGGGATCGGCGGCGAGTCGGGCGATCTGGGCAGCATCGGCCTCGACCACGATCGCGGGAGCGAACTGGTAGCGGCGCGAGACGGCGGCTACCTGACGACCGATCCGTCGCTCGACCTCGGCGCGCGCGACACGGTTGCGCGTCTCGGCCTGGCGGTAGGTGACGATCACCCGGTGCGCGTCGCCGCTCGTCGCCCCGACGGCCGATCCCGTGGCCGAGGCCCGTGGGGCCGCGGCCGTCGGCGGCGCGACGGAGAGGAGTGCCGCGACCACGAAGGTCGAAGCGACGAGGAGCCGACGGCGGGGGGTCATCGGGGCAGCGTACCGACAAGCGGTCGCTCGTGTCGCTGCCGCGGCGACCCGGTTCGCGGACGGGCGGCTCGGTTCGGCTCAGAGTTTGACGGGCAGCGTGGCGAGACCGCGGAGTACGAATCGACCGTTCCACTGCTGCTGCTCGTCGATCAACTCGAGCCCGGGGACGCGCGCGACGAACCTGCCGATGGCTTCTTGGCCCTCCATCCGAGCGAGGGCGTTGCCGAGGCAGTGGTGGAAGCCGCCGCCGAACGACAACAGGTCGCGCGCGTTCTCGCGCGTGAGGTCGAGGGTCTCCGACGTCGGGCCGAACACCGCGGGGTCGTGGTTTCCGGATCCGAGACAGAGCATCACGAACGTGCCCGCGGGGATGACGCGGGTCTCGGAACCCTGGCCGGCGATCTCGTAGTCGTCGATCGTGATCCGTCGACTGAACTGCACCGGCGCATCGAACCGGAGGAGCTCGTCGACGGCGTTGTCGATGATCTCGGGGCGCTCTTGGAGCCGCGCGAGCTCGCCGGGGTTGCGCAACAGCGCGAGCACGCCGTTGCCGATGAGGTTGACCGTCGTCTCGTGGCCCGCGATGAACAACAACATCGCGGTGCTGATGAGCTCCTCCTCGGTGAGCCGGTCGCCGTCGTCTTCGGCCGCGATCAACGCGGAGAGCAGGTCGTCGGCGGGATTCGCCCGCTTCCACGCGATGACGTCGGTGAGGTACTCGAACATCGAGTCGCCCGAATCGATCGCAGCCGCGACCTCCTCGACCGAGATGATGGGATCGAACGTCTTGACGATCGCGCCCGACCAGTCGCGGAGTTGGTCGCGCTGGCCGTGGTCGGGGATGCCGAGCATCTCCGAGATCACCGCGAACGGCAAGGGGAACGCGAAATCTGTGATGACGTCGATCCCGCCGCGCACGGCGGCTTCGTCGAGGATCGTGTCGACGAGTTCGATGACACGCGGCCGCAGCTCTTCGACCATGCGCGGGGTGAAGGTCTTGGCGACGAGCCGCCGCAGTCGGTGATGGTCGGGTGGATCGAGATCGAGCATCGAACGCGTGCCGCGGTCGCCGCGCTGCTCGTTGAGCGCGGCGATCTCGGCGTCGGGTCGCATCAGCGGGTTCGCGTAGCGCTCCTCGACCGAGAGCCGTGGGTCGCGCAGCACGCGGTTGATGTCGGCGTGACGGAACAGCGCCCACGCGCCGAGCGGCGTGAGGTGCACCGGATCGGTCTCGCGCACGGCCCGATACTGCGCGTACGGATCGTCGTGGAACCCGGGGTCGAACGGGTTCAGCATCGGCGGCAGGTAGCCGGTACCCGGCGCCTCACCCGCCCCGTGTGTCTCGTGTGTTTCGGGCGTCATGGCACCGCCTCCCCCTGCGCGGCACCGCACACCGCACCTGCGCACCCTAGAGGTGCGCGCCGAAGGGGCCTGTCGTGAAATCGGTCACAGTTCGGGGTGCGGCGCGGCGGTCGGATCAGCGCCCGGGGAACTCGCGCAGGTGCGCGGTCTGCTGCGCGATCGCGAGGAGGTTGCCCTCGATGTCCCACAGGTGCGTCGGTCCGGTCGCGTATCCGTTGCCGCACTGCCACGCCGTCATGTCCTGGAGCACCCAGGCCGGCGTGGCCGCGGGTGTCGCGAGGAACCGCAGTCCGATCTCGAGCGAGAGCGTCATCCAGGGTCCCGCACCTGGTCCGAGGCCGGCGCCGATCGCCGCTCCGATCGAGTCGGCGGGGACGGCGAGCGCGAGGGGGTCGTAGCTGCCGTCGGCGAGGCGTGGCTCGGCGAGGAGGCGTGTCCACGCGGCGAAGCGGGCCGGACCCCGCTCCCAGGTGTCGCGTTGCTGCCAGAAGCGCGCCAGTGCCGGCCGCCAATCCGTCTGGGAGTGGAAGTTGATCTCGGGCCACGGATTGTCGGCATGCGGTGGCGGTGGCGGCGGACAGTCGTCGGGCATCGCGATGTCGGTCGGAAACTGCACATCGACGAAGTGGTGCTCGCTCGGATACGCGGAACCGAACACGCCATGGGTACGCAGCGCGATCGTGTCGGAACCGGCCACGCGCAGGTCGCACGCGACTTGCGACACGCCACGACCGTCGCGCAGCACCTGGACGTCGACCGTGATCGGACCGCACGGAACCGGCGCACAGAAGATCGCGTTGGCGGTGACGAGATCGAGATCGGGTCGGCCGAGGTGTTGCTGCATGGCTCGGAGACACGCAGTCATCGACACGCCGCCGAACGCATACATGACCTTCCATGCCTCCGAGATCGTGCCGTGGTAGCGACCCGCGACATCGGGGTCGGGGAGCAGCGTCGTGTCGCGGAGCAGGTCACCCTCGGGGACGGACATGCGCGGAGGTTATGGTGCGCGCCGGTTCGGGCGAGACGAGTTCCGGCCGGCGAGTTCCGGGCCGATACCACCGATTGCTACGGTGCGCGCCGTGGCGATCATCCAACAGCGCGACCCCGAGACGACCAAGGCCGCGCTCGCAGCCTGGCTCGGAGGCAAGCTCCCCGCCGCGACCGGCATCGAGATCGAGGTCGCCGGAGCGTCGGAGGTTTCGGGTTTCTCCTCCGACACCATCATCTTCGACGCCACCTGGAACGAGTCGGGTACCCCTCGGCGGCAGGGCTACGTCGTGCGCGCCGCGCCGATCGGCGAGGCCGTCTTCGAGAAGTACGAGATCGGGCTCCAATACCGCATCATGCGCGCCGTGCGCGATCGCTCCGCGGTGAAAGTGCCCGAGGTGTTCTGGCTCGAAGACGACGATGCCGTCCTCGGCGCACCGTTCTTCGCGATGGAACGACTCGACGGACGCATCCCGGCCGACAACCCGCCCTACACACTCGGTGGTTGGGTTACCGACGCGACACCCGCGCAGCGGCGCACGATGTGGCTCTCCGGCATCGACACGCTCGCGGAGATCGCGGCGTTCGACTGGCGCGCCGCGGGCCTCCACGAACTCGACCGCACCGACTACGGACGCCTCGGACAAGAACAACTCGTGCGCTGGCAGCGCGAGTACTACGAGTGGGCGCGTCGCAAGCCCATGCCGGTCGTCGATCACGCCTGGGAATGGCTCGCCGCCAACCGGCCCGACGACGACCACCTCGTCGGCTTCTGCTGGGGCGACGCGCGCCTCGGCAACCTCATGTTCGACGAACACTTCGAGGTTCGTGCCGTCTTCGACTGGGAGATGGCGCGCGCCGGGAACCCGGAATTCGACCTCGCCTGGTTCCTCTTCTTCGATCGGCACTTCACCGAAGGCATCGGAATCCCCAAGCTCGACGGCATCCCGAGCGACGAGGAGTCGATCGCTCGATGGGAAGCACGCGTCGGTCGGCGCGCCGAACACCTCGAGTACTACACGGTGTTCACGATGGTGTGGTTCGCCGGGATCATGGCACGCGTCATCCAGAGCAACATCGCGCACGGCGCACCCGCCGCTGAACTCGGCTCGATGGAGACGAACAACCTCGTCACCCAGCTCCTGGCCAAGCACTTCGGGATATCGCCGCAGGACTGACGCTCCCCACGATCACGCCGGGGCGTGCTCGTGTTGATGGCGATCACGCCGGGGCGTGCTCGACCCGATTCCGGCCGGCGTGCTTGGCCGCGTAGAGCGCCTCGTCGGCACGGCGCACGAGTTCGGCCTCGTCGGCGTCGAGCGTGTGCGCCACCCCGATCGACACGGTGACCGCGGCGTCGTCGTGGCCGGCGTCGACGGAGACCGCCGCGCGAATGCGCTCCGCGATCACGAGTGCGTCCTGGAGTTGCGCGCCCGGCAGCAACACGCAGAGCTCCTCGCCCCCGAACCGGTACACCGTGTCGTGCTCGCGCACGCACGCCCGAACGACGCCGGAGATCCGACGCAGCGCACGGTCGCCGGCGGGATGACCATGCGTGTCGTTGAAGCGTTTGAAGTGGTCGACGTCGATCATCATCAGCGACGTCGCCCGCTGCGCGCGGACCGCGCTCTGGAGCGTCGCGGTGAGGTCGGTCTCGAGTCGTCGCTTGTTGTGGAGACCGGTGAGCGGGTCGATGGTCGCGAGCATCGTGACGTCGCCATGTTCACGCGCCGACTCGAGTGCCGGGGCCGCGCACGTTGCCAGGAGCGTCAGCGCGGTCTCGTCGTCGTCGGTCGCCAGGGCGGCATCGCTGCGACCGGCAACCAACACCGCGACCACCCGACCGTGCGACGCGAGCGGCGCCGCGACGATGCCGGCCGGCGCGCCGAGTCGCAACCCCGGTTCGCCCGGTACGACGGCCCGTGCCGCGTGCGCACCGGCGATCACCCGCGCGAGCACACCGCCCGCCTCGCTACATTCGGCTTCGACCCCGGTCGCCGCGATCGGCACGAGCCCGGTTCCCGCGACACCGAACAGTGCCGAGAAATCGCCGTGGACGGTGAGCTTGGCCTGCTGCACGATCCGGTCGCCGAGCGCGTCGGCGTCGAGAATCGACGTGAAGTCGCGGACCGCCTCGATGAGCGAGCGCAGCCGGGTGGTCTGCTCCGCGAGGCGGTCGCGCTCACCTTCGGTGCGGCTCAGGGCGCGAGCGACGAGCATCCGGAACGCGAACGCGATCGCGACGCCGAGCGCGAACACGCCGAGACCGATGCCGAGCACGATCGGGTGCCGCCACGGCGGTGTCTGATCGGAGGCCTTGGCGACGAGCGCGCGCTGCGCGCTGTCGGCCCGGTCCTGCGCGTCCTGCGAGCGCGCGAGCAACCAGTCCCAGGCGTCGCCGTACCGGCGGGCATCGAGCTTCGGGGTCTCGCCGTCTTCGAGGCGACGGTAGAGGTCGGGGGAGTCGATCAACGCGTCGCGGACGGGCGCGGCCGCCCGGATGCCGGCGCGTTCGAGCGAACGGTACGAACGACCCGCGTCGCGGTCGGCGCGGCGCGCGATGTCGATGAGTTCCTCGCGGGTGAACTGCTCGTCGAGTTGTGCGACCGTCGTTTCCTGGAACTCGAGCACGGCCGGCCAGGGTTCGTCGAACACGCCGAGCGCGGCCAGGTACGGCAGCTCGAGCGCGAACTGGCCCTGGGTGTTCTGCAACAGATCGGCCGCAACGGTGTCGCGGGCAAGGCGGGCGGTATCGCGTTGTTCGCTCTGCCAGGTGCCGAACAGCCACGCGAACGAGCCCGCGATCACCAGCAGCATCGGCAGCAACAGTGCCAGCGCGCTCAACCCAGCCCGGGATCGCCTCACCCATCGGGCATCGGCACCTCGCGCCCCGAAGTGAAGCCCGC
>SXJQ01000267.1 GCA_005779345.1 Actinomycetota bacterium | reverse complement strand
TCGGCGGGCCGCGCTCCGTGTCCCTTGGGGGGTCGGGACGGAAGCGTGATCCTGCTACATCGGCCGCCGTGGGCCTCTGGTTAGGGTTCGACCTCCATGAGCGCTGACCGCCGGGTTGTCGGCCCTGCCACCGTCGCCGACCTGCTCGCTGCCGCGGTCCGAGCCCACCCCGATCGTGATGCCTACGTGCACGAGGGGCGGCGGGTCACCTACGCCGAACTCGATCGCGCGAGCGCCGGGTTCGCGGCCACGCTGCTCGCACTCGGCGTGGTCCCCGGCGACGTCGTATGTCTCCTCATCCCCAGCTCGATCGAGTTTGCCGCTTGCTACCTGGGCGCGATCCGCGCCGGAGCCATCACGAGTGCGGTGAACCAGCGGCTCGCGGGCCCCGAGCGGGCCAGCATCGTGCGGCGCACCGAACCGCGCGTCACCGTGGCGCTCGACGACCAGCAGGTTCCCGACGACGCGGGCCGCATCGTGCGCGCCTCGGAGCTGGGACTCGCCTTCGCCTCCCCCGCCCGCCGGACCCCCGCGCCCGCCGACCCGACCGACCAGGTCGCGATCGTGTGGACGAGCGGCACGACCGGCGAACCGAAGGGTGCGATCTACGACCACGACGCCCTCCGCACGATCCACGAGGGCATGGGCGATCTCACCCGCCCCGGCGACCGTCGGCTCGTGAGCCTGCCGTTCGCGCACATGGGGTACATGACCCGGATCTGGGACGAACTCGCCGCGCGCACGACACTCGTGCTCGTCGGCGAGCCGTGGACGGCCGCCCGCCAGATCGAGCTGATCGCGGCCGAACGGATCACGATGGTCACCGGTGTGCCGACGCAGTGGGAACTCGTGCTGGCGCACCCTTCGCTCACCACGGCCGACTGCTCGTCGTTGCGCCTCGCCGGCGTCGGCGGATCGGCGGTCGCGCCCGACCTCGTGCGCCGCATGCGCGAGCAACTCGGCTGCGCGGTCATCACGCGCTACACGAGCACCGAGGCCGGACTCATCAGCGGCACGCGGATCAGCGACGACGACGAGACGATCGCGAACACCGTCGGAGTCGCGAGTCCCGTGGTCGACCTGCGCATCGTCGACCCCGGCACCGAACAGCCGGTCGCCGATGGGGAGGTCGGCGAGATCCGCAGCCGCAGCCGAGCGATGTTCCGCGGCTACTGGCGCGACCCCGAACGCAGTGCCGCCGCGCTCGACGCCGACGGGTACCTGCGCACCGGCGATCTCGGCGCGATCGGCGACGACGGCAACCTGCGGATCGTCGGCCGCCTCAAGGAGATGTACATCCGCGGCGGCTACAACGTCTACCCCGCCGAGGTGGAGGCCGTGCTCACGAGCCACGCGGCGGTCGAACAGGCGGCGGTCGTCGGCAGCCCGGCTCCGGTCCTCGGCGAGATCGGGGTGGCGTTCGTCGTGCCGGTCACGCCGTCGGAGCCACCCGCGCTCGAGACACTCCGCGCTTGGTGCCGCGAGCACCTCGCGGACTACAAAGCACCCGACCGGCTCGTCGTCGTCGACGCGTTGCCGGTCCCCGCGGGCCACAAGACCGACAAGCGCGCGCTCGCCGAACGAGCCGCGACCCTCACCGAGGAGCACACCTGATGCCCATCCAGGAGACCGGCACCGGCGACACCCGCCGCCGACCCATCGCCCTCGGCGGTGCACTCGTCACCGTTGTCGAACCTCGCAAGGGCCACGAGATCGAGTACAACCGCTGGTACGAGCGTGACCACTTCTATGCCGGCTGCATGATCGGCCAGTGGAACCTGTCGGGCTGCCGCTACGTGGCGACGCGCGACCTCAAGGCGTTGCGTTACCCGAAGGCCTCCGAGATCTGCCCGGACGACAACGGCGGCAGTTATGTCGCCATCTACTGGATCCTCGCCGGCAAGTTCGGCGAGTGGATGCAATGGGGAACCAACCAGGTCAACTGGCTGCACGAGAACGGTCGCATGTTCACCGAACGCGACCACGTCCACACCGTGATGTACAAGCACCGGACTCAGTACGAGCGGCCCGACGGCGTTCCCGTGGAGCTCGCGCTCGAGCACCACTCCCCCTACGCGGTGCTCGTGATCGGTCAGCCGGCCGACGGCGTCGACCTCGACACGATCGACGCCTGGTTCGCCGCGCGCGAGTTGCCGGGCGCGGTCGGGGCGGAGTTCACGCCGGTGCCGCTGCAGGGTGACGCCCCGAAAGACGTGCCGCGGTCCGACGGCGTCAACCGTTTCACGCAGCTCTGGTTCGTCGACGACGAGCTGCACGACGTGTGGGACGCGACGTTCGCGGACCTCGGAGCCGAGTTCGCCGCCGCGGGCCTCGGCGAACTGCTGTGGGTCGCGCCGTTCCGTCGGACGATCGCCGGCACCGACACGTACACCGACCAGCTCTGGTGAGAGCGTCGCCCCTGACGGCCGCACGTCGCGCTACGTTCGACCGATGAAGATCCTCGTGATCGGAGCCGGCGGCGTCGGCAGCGCGATGGCGGTCGCGGCTGCGCGCCGCGGCTTTTTCGATCAGCTCGTGATCGCCGACGTCGACGAGGCGCGCACCCGCCGTGCCGTCGACAAGGTCGGCGATCCGCGGTTCTCCGCCGCGCGCGTCGACGCGTCGTCGGCGGCCGACGTCGCCGAACTCGCCCGCGCGGTCGGTGCCGACACGGTCGTCAACGCGTGCGATCCGCGCTTCAACCCGGGCATCTTCCAGGGCGCGTTCGACGCCGGCTGCACCTACCTCGACCTCGCCATGACCCTGTCGGAACCGCATCCCGAGCGGCCCTACGAGGAGTGCGGGGTGAAGCTCGGCGACGCGCAGTTCGCGGTCGCCGACCAGTGGGAACAACGCGGGTTGCTCGCGGTGTGCGGCCTCGGCATCGAGCCCGGGTTCGCCGACGTCTGCGCGCGGTACGCCGCCGACCACCTGTTCTCGTCGATCGACGAGGTCGCCGTCCGCGACGGTGCCGACCTCGTCATCGACGGCTACGACTTCGCGCCGACGTTCTCGATCTGGACGGTGATCGAAGAGTGCCTCAACCCGCCGGTCGTCTGGGAACGCGACCGCGGCTGGTACTGCCTGCCGCCGTTCAGCGAGCCGGAGATCTTCCACTTCCCCGACGGCATCGGCGACGTGGAATGCGTCCACGTCGAGCACGAAGAAGTGCTGCTCGTGCCGCGTTGGGTCGACTGCAACCGCGTCACCTTCAAGTATGGGCTCGGCGACGAGTTCATCGACGTCTTGTCGACACTCCACAAGCTCGGGCTCGACCGCACACCGGCCGTGTCGGTGCGCGGCGTCGAGGTCTCGCCCCGTGATGTCGTCGCGGCCTGCCTCCCCGACCCCGCCGGCCTCGGCGACGTGATGCACGGCCGCACCTGCGCGGGCACGTATGTCACGGGTACCGGTATCGACGGCGCACCGCGAGCCGCGTACCTCTACCACGTCTCCGACAACGAGGAGACGATGGCGCGCCACGGCTGCCAGGCCGTGGTCTGGCAGACCGCGATCAACCCGGTGTTCGCGCTCGAACTCATCGCGAACGGGCTGTGGTCGGGCGCCGGCGTGTTCGGCCCCGAGGCCTTCGACGCCGTGCCGTTCCTCGACCTGATGAACGACTTCGGCGAACCCTGGCACCTCGACGACCGCACGCCCTGACGCAGCGCCCCGACCGCAACGCCCCGACCGCACCTCAGTCGATCTCGCACGTCCACTCGTACTCGGCGACGCACGTGTCGTTGCCCGCCGCGCCGTACACCCGGTCGACGCCGAGATGGCCGATGAGCGTGTTGTCGCGCTCGTTGCCGATCATGCGGTCGTCGAAGGTCGAGCCGACGAGGTCTTCGATGCTGTCGACACGATCACGGCCGTCGACGACGCTCACAGAGCCCTGCGCGAGGTTCGCGCGGATGGGTCCTGGTGCGTTCCCGTACCCCGCAAGGTCGCGGCCCCGCTGGCCGTAGAGGCGGTCGGCGCCGGCCTCGCCGGCGAGCAGGTCGTTGCCCGCCCCCGCGCAGATGATGTCGTTGCCGCCGTGCCCCCAGATCTGGTCGTCGCCGCCGAGGCCGACGATCACGTCGACCCCGTCGGTCCCGATCAACACGTCGCCGGCGGCGGTACCGACCAACGTCGCGGGCACACCGGCGCAGGTCGGCGCGGGCGGCACGATCGCGCCGGCGGGTTCGCTCCAGGCGGGACAGACGACGACGGCGATGGCCGCGGCAAGCGGCGCGAGGGTGGCGAGGGCACGAGCGTGAGGCATGGGGACTCCTTCGGATCTGTGAGGTGGGCGGTGCACGCACAAGACGCGCACCGCTCACGATCCGTTGCAGTTCCCGCGCACCATCGGCCTTCGTGTGACAGCCGTCACCGGCGGAGCCGACCGGAGCCGACCGGAGCCGACGATCGAACCCCTCAGTCGCGCAGCTTCGACAGGAGCCGCAGGATCTCGAGGTAGAGCCACACGATCGAGACCATCAGGGCAAAGGCGCAGTACCACTCGTACGACTTGGGGAGGCCGGCCTTCGCGCCCTTCTCGGCGAGGTCGAAGTCGAGAGCGAGGTTGAATGCGGCGAGACCGACGACGAACACGCTGAAGAGGATGCCGATGGGACCCGCGTCCCAGATGAGCGGTGCCTCGACGTTGAACAGCGACAGCAACAGCGAGATCCCGTAGAACACCATCAGCGCGATCGTCGCGGTGATCACGATGCGTCGGAACCGCTCGGTGACCTTGATGATCCGGGTCGCGTAGAGGAGGAGCATCGTCGCGAACACGAGCACCGTGAGTGCGATGGCCTGCACGACGATGCCGTTCCACTGGTTCTCATAGACGCGCGAGATCGCACCGAGCACCGCGCCCTCGAGCAGCGCGTACACCGGGCCGGTGAAACGCGCGAGGTGCGGCTTGAAGGTCGTGAGGATCGCGATCGCGAAGGCACCGAGCATGACGCCCAGGACCCAGCCGGGGATGCGCGCCTCGCCCAACGGCACCGACTCGACCGACGACCAGCCGAACACGCCACCCACGAGCACGAGCACGAACAGCACCGCCGACGCCGACCCGACACCGCCGATGGTCATCGCGCGGCGGTCGGCAGCGATGCGGGGCGCGCCCGGCGCGCTCGCCGTCGCGGTCGAGGCGGGTGCCGCCCACCCCGCGCGTGACTCCTCGGCGGCGCGGGCGAGTCCACGTTCGAGCACGGTGTTGGCCATGAAGGCTCCTCTCGTCGAACCGTGAGGATAAGCCGCGACCCGTGCGACGCCTCGTCACCCAGCGATCGCTCGGTGCCGCCTCCCGGTAGCGTTCGAACCCGTGACGACCGATGCCGGGGCTTCGACCACCGAACCCGGGAGCGGCGACGCCCGACCCCGCAACGTCGTGGTCGTGTTGCTCGACTCGTTGAACCGCCACCATCTCGGTTCCTACGGATCGACCGAGTTCGAGACGCCGAACCTCGATCGCTTCGCCTCGGACGCCGTGCGGTTCGACCAGCACTACACCGGGTCGCTGCCATGCATGCCCGCCCGCCACGACTTGCTCGTCGGCTCGCTCGATTTCCTGTGGCGGCCGTGGGGCTCGATCGAGATCTGGGAGCAGCCGATCACCTCGGCGCTGCGCGTCGCGGGCGTCATCACGAAGCTCGTCACCGACCACCCACACCTGTTCGAGACGGGCGGCGAGAACTACCACTGCGGCTTCACCGCGTGGGACTACCAGCGCGGGCACGAGAGCGACCTCTGGCGGACACGGCCCGATCCGAGCTGGGTCGGCGCGCCCCGCATGGGTCACGCGATGCCCTACGACGTGAGCCGCGGTTGGTTCGCGGGCGAAGCCGACTTCCCCGGCCCCAAGGTCATGCGCGAGGCGGCGCGTTGGATCACCGAAGAGGCGCCCGCGCACGACCGCTTCTTGCTCTTCGTCGACGAGTTCGACCCACACGAACCGTTCGACACGCCGGAGCCGTATGCGTCGATGTACGACCCCGAGTGGGAGGGCCCGCACCTCTACTGGCCGCCGTACGCGATCAGCGGCGTCGCCAAGGGCGTCTTGAGCGAGCGCGACGGGCAGCAGATCCGAGCGCAGTACGGCGCCAAACTGACGATGATCGATCGTTGGTTCGGCGTCCTGCTCGACTCGATCGATCGCAGCCCGTTCGCCGCCGACACGGCCGTGATCGTCTGTACCGACCACGGCCACTACCTCGGCGAGAAGGACACCTGGGGCAAACCGAATTCGCCCGTCTTCGAACCGCTCGGCCATACGCCGCTGCTCGTGCGCTGGCCCGGCGTCGCGGCGGGAACGCGCTCGGCGCTCACGACGAACGTCGATCTCCACGCGACCTTGCTCGACATCTTCGGTGCGTCGGTGGAACATCGGACCCACGGTTGCTCGCTCGTCCCCCTCGTGCGCGACGAGGTCGCCGCCGTGCGCGAGTGGGCGTTGTCGGGCGTCTGGGGCCGCGAGGTCCACCTGCTCACGCAGGCCGCCGGCCACGGTGTCGTCAAGTACGCTCGCGCTCCCGATGGGCCGAACGAACCGCTCGTGATGCTGTCGAACCGCTGGTCGACGATGCCGATCACCGCCCTCCCCGATCTCCGCCTCCCGCACCCGGACGAACGGGCCACGCTCGGACGCATGCCGGGCTCCGCCGTGCCCGTGATCCGCCAGCCGTTCCGAGCGGGCGACCTGCTCCCCTTCTGGGGCTACGGCGACTTCGCGTACGGAACCGTGTGCTTCGACCTCGACGACGACCCCGCCGAAGAACGCAATCGCCGCGACGATCGGCTCGGTCGCACCCATGCCGACTTGCTCGCCGACGTGCTGCGCGAGGTCGAGGCTCCGCCCGAACAACTCGTCCGACTCGGGTTCGCGTGAGCCGCAAGCCGCCCGTCGATCAGGTGGGCTCCGACCCCGACGTTCGGTTCTCGTACGCGAACGAGCGAACGTTCCTCGCGTGGAACCGCACCGCGCTCGCCCTGATCGCCGCCGGTCTCGCGATCGTGTCGCTCCTGCCCGACTTCGAGTGGGACTGGGGCGCGCGAGCGATCGGCGTGCCGCTGATCGCGCTCGGCGCGATCCTGAGTTACACGAGCTACCGCCGCTGGGATGGCAACGAGCGAGCGATGCGCACCGGCGTTCCACTCCCGCCGTCGACGCTGCCGCGCGTCCTGGCGATCGGCATCGCGACGGCGTCGGCAATCGCGGCGGTCGTCGCGCTCGTCGGCACATCGAAGTGAACGACACGCCGGCCGCCGCAGCATCGAACGGAGCGTCGAACGGAGCGTCGACGGGAGGTCCCGTGCGACCGATCGTCGCCGACGACGAGGACCTCCCCGGGCTCGCGGGCGAACGCACCGACCTGGCATGGTCGCGCTCGGGCCTCGCGGTCGTGACGTGCGCCGGCGCCGTCCTGCGGCGGATCCTCACCGAGTTCGACCGCGTGTCGCAACGTCTGCTCGTGTTCTCGTTGCTGATCGCGGGCGGTGCGGCGTGGCTCGCCGCGATCGGCCACGCGCGCGCGATCGCCCGCTCGACGATCGAGGGGCGCAGCCTCGCCGACGCCTCGGTGTTGCGCATCACGGCCCTGGGCACGACGGCACTCGCGGTCGGTTCCCTGGTGCTCGCGCTCGCGCCTTGAGCGACCCGCGCCGCGTTCTGGGAACCAGACCTGCTCGGTCGGCGTCGAACGTCGCGTCGTTCCCCCCCACCAGCGTCAACATGACCGACCGGAGGTCGTCATGCAGAAGCCCATCGTTGCCGCAGTCGCCATCGTCGGTGCGAGCGCGCTCGCCCTCGGCGTGCTCGCCGCGCAGACCTCCGATGTCGTCGAGCCCCGACCCTTCGGGCTCGGCGAGACCCGCGCCATCGCGGCGCTGCAGCCGTTCGAAGACTGCAACGAGTTCCTCGGATGGGTCAGGGCCGCCGCGCTCGAACGCGTCGGACCGTACGGGCTCACCGATCGCGGCCCGTGGGTCATGTACGACACGATGGCCGGCGCCGAGGCGACCGACGACGCCGATAGCGCGCCGCGCGACGCGCAGACCGCGGCGCCCACGGTCACCACCGCGGTCGCGTCGACGACGAACAACCAGGTTTCGGGGGTCGATGAGCCCGACGTCATCAAGACCGACGGGCGCTACCTCTACACGGTCGCGGGCGGTCGGTTGCTCGTCGTCGACACGACGACCGACTCCATCGTCGGTCGCGTGCAACTCACCGACGACGGCGCGTTCGCAGGTCGCGACCTGCTCATCGCGGGCGATCGCGCGCTCGTGCTCGGCGGCGGGTCGTGGTACGGCGGCGTCGCCGACACCGGTGTCGCCGTCGACGCGATCTTCCCCGGCCCGTACCCGGGCAGCGCATCGGGCACCTTCGTCATCGAGGTCGACCTATCGGACCGGAGCGCACCCGAGGTCACGGATCGGGTGCGCATCGACGGCGCCTACACCAGCGCGCGCCTGGTCGGCGGCGTCGCCCGCATCGTCGTGTCGGCCGACCCGACCGCCGCGTTCGGCTTCGTGCAACCGACCGTGCCCGGCGAGCGCGGCGAGCGGCGCGCCGAGACGATGAACCGGGCGCTGATCGAGGAGTCCGTCGCCTCCGACTGGCTCCCGACCGCGGTCCGGGTCGACAGCGGCGGCGACGAACTCGGTGAACCGGCCCCGTTGTTGGACTGCAGCGATGCCGCGCACCCCGATCGGTTCTCGGGCTTCTCGATGCTCACGGTGCTCACGGTCGACCTCGCCGATGGGCTCGACACCGGGCTGGAGCGGGCGAACGGTGCGGGCGTGCTCGCCACGGGTGCCACCGTCTATGCCAACGCCGAACACCTCTACGTCGCCGCACCCGAGTACGTCGAGTGGGACGCGCTGTCGAACCGCGAGGTCGAGATCGCGAACCGCAACTTCGGCACCGACCTGCACCGCTTCGACATCACCGATCCCGAGACGACCACCTATGACGGCAGCGGCACGGTCAAGGGCTCGCTGTTGAACCAGTTCGCGATGGACGAGTTCGAGGGCGTGCTCCGCGTCGCCACGACGACCGCGGCGCAGTGGAGCGCGAGCGACGCGACGATCGCGAGCGAGAGCGCGGTGACGACGTTCGCCTTCCGCAACGACGCCCTCGAACAGATCGGCAGGGTCGGCGACCTCGGTCGCGACGAACAAATCCAGGGCGTGCGGTTCATCGGCACGACCGGCTACGTGGTGACGTTCCGCCAGACCGATCCGCTCTACACGATCGATCTCACCGACCCCGGCGCACCGAGGGTCGTCGGTGAACTGAAGATCCTCGGTTATTCGGCCTACCTGCACCCGGTCGCCGACGGGTTGCTCCTCGGGGTCGGGATCGACGCCACCGACACCGGCACGCGCACCGGTCTCCAGGTCTCGCTGTTCGACGTGAGCGACCCGGCGAACCCGCAGCGGGTCGCCCAGTACGCGCTCGCCGACGCGGGTTCGTCGGCCGAGTGGGACCACCACGCGTTCACCTGGTGGCCGACCGGCGACACCTCAGGGATCGCCTACCTGCCGTACGAGGGCTGGGCGCGCGACATCGGGATCCTCGAAGGCGACGCGGCGCCGACCACGGCGGCGCCCAGTATGGGGGCGCTTGCGCTCACCGTCGACCTCACCGCGGCCACCATCGCCGAGGCCGGCCGCATCTCCCATCAGGGTCGACCGGTCGCGGCGGGTTCCGACTCGACCTACCTGCCCATCGATCGGATCGTCGTGATCGGCGATCGGGTCTGGACGCGCAGCGAGGGCGGCCTGCTCGAGACCGCACTCGACGGCGCCGGCACCTCGGCGTGGGTGCAGTTCCCCGCCGCGGGGTGAGTTTCGCAGGGTGAGCTCCGCCGGGTGAGTTCGCGGGCCGAGGTCGATCCCCTGATGCTATGATGCGCATATGCGCACCACGATCACCATCGACGATGCGGTCTATGAGCGGGCGCGACGGATCGCGTTCGAGCAGCGGCGCACGCTCGGCGAGGTCATCAACGAACTGCTCCTGGCCGGGCTCACGACATCGCAATCCCCGTCCGGTCGGCGAACCCTGGGCGCGCTCCGAGGGTCCGTCTGGATCGCCGACGACTTCGACGAGACGCCTTCCGAGGTCCTGAGCGCGCTCGAAGAGCAACCCTGATGCCCGATCTGCTCCTCGACACCCACGTCTGGCTGTGGGCCGCCGCGGAGCCCGAACGGCTCGCGGAACCGGCCCGAGCGGCGCTCACCGATCCCGCGAATCGCGTCCTCGTCTCGGCGATCTCGGCCGCCGAGATCGAGATCAAGCGCGCGCTCGGCAAGCTTCGGCTGGAGGCCTCCTGCGTCGATCTGGCCCGCTCGATCGACGCCACGTGGCTCGACCTCACGGCGGCACACTGCGGCGAACTCCGCGCGCTGCCGCTGCTCCACCGCGATCCGTTCGATCGCCTCCTCATCGCTCAAGCACGGGCCGAGCAGCTCGTCATCGTCACGGCGGATCCCGCTGTGCTGGATTACGAGGTCGCCTCGATCGCGGCCTGATCGGTCAGGCGAGGCGCGGCGCGACCTGGGTCGCGAACAACTCGAGGCTCTCCCAGGCGAGGCGCGGCGGGAGTCCGCCGGCGAGCGGGTGGAAGTTCAGCGCTGCGACCGTGTCGCCGACCGACCGCGCCCGGTCGATGATGCCATCGGGTGTGTCGACCCAGATGTTGGGTGCTGCCTTCAGGTCGTCGATGTCGTCGGCGTGCACGACCGGCGTGCTGTGCTGACCCGCGGTCTGGAACGACGCGTACGTCGACGTCTCGTAGAAGAGGTACGCACCGATCTCGGCCCACGCGCGCTCCGGGTCTTCGGCGACGTGCACGAAGGTCGGGCCGGCGGGGTGCATCACGTAGCCGCCCTCGAATCCGATCCTCGCGGCTTCCTCGGCATAGGCCGCCGGGAGTCGTGGGTCGGTGTTCATGGGCATCATCGGGAGACGCAACCGCGCCGCCCGGCGCGCCGCCGCGGGAACGCCGCCCCCCATCAACAGCAGCGGATGCGGTTCGGTGATCGGGCGCGGCGTCACGCTGATCGTGCGCCCCTGCCACTCGACGGTCTCGTTGGCGAGCGCGTCGCGAATCACGCGCGCGTGCTCCTCGAGCAGCGGGCCGCGACGGTCGTGATCCACCCCCGCCATCGCGAATTCCTCGACGCGGTAGCCCGCGCCCAACACGGTGACGAGCCGACCGGGGAACGCGTTGTCGATGACCGCGATCTGCTCGGCGAGCCGGATGGGGTCGTGGAGCGGGGCGAGCGACGCCGAGACGAAGAACGCGATGCGTTGCGTCTGGGCGAGGCCCATCGCCGCAACCGTGAAGGGAGTCGGGATCCAGCCGTCGCTCACGCCGTGGTGTTCCGACACGACGTTCATCGCGAAGCCGTGGTCGTCGGCCCACCGCCACATTGCGAGCGCCTCGGAGTAGATCTCGGCCGCGGACGTCGGCCCGAATGCGGGCGCCCGGAAGTCCTGTCGCATCGTGAACATGAGCGTCACAAGGCACCTCCGCCCTGGAGGAGCGGTGCGATCCGGTCGCCGAAGGCCGCAGCCTGGTCGCAGAACTCCTCGAGGTCGCGCGCCCGCAGGCGGATCTGGAGGTGGTTCACGCCCATCGCTCCCATCTCGTTGCACTTCTCGACGATGCGTTCATCGCTCCCGCCGACCGTGTAGTCGCCGAAGTCCCACGACGCGTCGCCGATGTAGAGGTACTCGTGGATGTAGCCGATGTCGAGGCGGGCCTCCGGGCGCACGGCGTCGCGGTGCGCGCGAATCGCGGCGATCGACTCCGGCATCTGCTTGCGGGGCGTGCCCTGCGGGATCCAGCCGTCGCCACGTTCGGCGACGCGTCGCAACGCAGGCGCGCCCGAGCCCCCGATCCAGATGGGCGGTCGCGGCACCTGCACCGATCGCGGCTGCATGCCGAGCTCGTCGACGTACTCTGCCGACCAGGCGGCGCGGATGCCGTCGATCGCGCCGTTCGTGAGTGCGCCGCGCGCCGCGAACTCGACACCGAGCGCGTCGAACTCGCCCTGGAGGTGCCCGGCGCCGATGCCGAGGATCACGCGCCCGCCGCTCAACGCGTCGAGTGTCGCGAACGACTTGGCGGTCTGGAGCGGGTGCCGGTACGCGGCCACGTAGACGTTGGTCATGAGGCGCGTCCGGCGAGTCACCGCGGCGAGGTCGGAGAGGGTCGCGACCGGGTCGTACCACGTCGTCGACATCCCACCGTCGACCGCGGCCGCGCGCGGCACGACCACGTGATCGCACACCGCGACGTAGAAGAACCCTGCGGCGTCGCAGGCCTGCGCCGCGCGCACGATCTGCGCGGTGCCCATGTCGTCGCCGCGCTCCCACTCCGCCGACGTCCGCACCGACTTCGCCTGGATCGGGAGTTGGATCCCGTACGCCATCGTGCCCGCGGGAACGATGTTCACGGTCGCGCCGGTCATCCGGGCCACACCATCGACTGGAGTTCGGTGTAGGCGTGCAGCCCGAACACCCCGCCGTCGCGACCGACTCCGGAGAGCTTCGTTCCGCCGAACGGTGTCTCGTGATTGCGTTGCACGGTGTTGATCCCGACGTTGC